>JAITEE010000196.1 GCA_031282205.1 Candidatus Methanovirga aequatorialis
GATAATAAATATGAAACGGCCAAAGAGCCTATTGATAATGAAAATCATTTGAAAGAATTTTTTGAAAGAAAATTTTACGAATTAGTGGAGAAAAATAGCTATACGAATTATTGGTACGACTTAATCGAAAATAAACGAAATATTCTATGATGACTCAAATGCTTAAATAATTATATAAAAAATTTAATGTAATCTTTAACAATTAAACATATAAACAAAAACTAAAAAATATAAGAAGTACTATATTTTGGTTTTTATTCTTTTTTGTCAATTGGCATGCCATGTTCTATCTGAATTTGTTTGGTTTTTATGTTTTTTGGGTTTGTAATTTGTGATTTTAGGTTTTTTATGTGTATTCTTAGGAATTTTTCCATAGAGTTGTTTAGATTTTATAGTATTATTTTGTTGTCGAATCCTATTGTTATGACAATTTAAATTTCATGATACTTTTATATGACGAAGATTTCTATTAAGCCCAATATTTCAGAATTTTTAAATTTTTTAATTATGCTTTAAATTCAAGCGGAAAATAAATTTTCCTAAATTCACTTCGTGAATAAATAAATAATTTTTAATAAATATTGAATTTCATTAATATTAATAAAAATGAAGTTAATAAAAATTCTCATGACACTAAAATATCGAAATAATTAAATTGTCATGACAATAGTTTTACTTCACTTTCTCGGCTGATTTGTCTTAACATGGTTTTAAATGTCCATGTTACTTTTTGTCGTCCTCCTTGTCGTGGTTATGCTGAGATAGGTCCATTGGATGTAGATCCAAATGTTAACTAGTAGAAAGCTTAATCCAATATACAATAGTCTTCGCACTGGTTTTTTAGTGCTGGTGTGTATTCGTGCTTGATTCATTAGTCGATATCTGGATTCTATATCCAAAACGTTTTCTGTACTCTTTAAATGTGTTTTTTTATGGGTAGATTCATGTTGTATACAGCAATATGCGAAATATTCATATTCCATTTACGGTCATATTTGCCTTTAGAGTACTTAACCACCACATTAACTTGAAAAGTAGCTTCATTTTCCTTGAAACGCATAGTATACTCTGTAGAGTAAGCTTTTCCTACCCTTTAATAGTTTTCGTATTCCTTCGCTAGGTTCCCTTTTAACACAAGGTATGGTAAAAGGGATTTTTCTATTTTTAAGGTAATTTATCACTTCTACTGTGAAGAACTCCCTATCAAGTTGAAATTCTTTAATTTTAAATCCATTGCTTAGGATTTCATTTTATTAGAAAGTCTATAGTATACTTTTAATGTGTCTCCTTTTCTGATTATATCTCACGGCTAAAGTGTATCGTTTATTTTTTAATATTAAGTATAATGGAAACGTAGGCATAAAATCGGCTTTTTCCTTGTTTAGGCTTAGTTTTAATGGTATCGCCATTGTTTTCTTCTTTTCCATAATATGGAATGTTGACAAAGTCAATAGCAAAAGTATTACATTTCCTATGAACGGTTTTAGCTGCATGAATCTTCAATTTATCATTTAAAACCTCTTGAACTTCATTTAAATCAAGATTACGGAGCCTATGTCTAATGGTTCCTTCAAAGAGCGTCAATACAAAGATCACTAACGTGATTAACACTAGTTTGAGACACAGGCGTTAAGAAGATGGCAAACAATAGTTTTATCACTATGCACCACATTGGGGGGCTGAATTCAATCCTAATAAATCTTTAACTACATTCACCGAAAGACTTAATACATCATCATTCAATAATAAACTACGTGGGTTGTTTTTTCTTTTTGTCATATTATTATAATAATAACCCACGCAAGTATAATACTTTACGAACTACTGATTATTATATTACATTTTTTTGTATTCCAAAATATCATATACTTGCTCCTAAAAATTCATCTATGACTTATAGAAGTCATAGAATTCTTTTTAGATTTTTAGTTAAATTTTTAAATCATGGATGTAAGAAGTGATTTTACTAATTTTAATATTACAATCTAAAGTCTTTATCTTTTAAACTTTGGTTAAAAATCTATAAAAAAAATTATTTAAAAAAATAAGAAAATGTGAGTACATAAACCTTAACTCACATATTTGATGGCGTTACCAAGCATGTCTGGATATCTTGGGTTATCAGATTCAGGATGCGGACCAAATAACACAGTTTTTCCAGAATAATAGCTATCTAAAGCTACGGCTATGTATCCTTTATAGCCGTCTCCATCTATTCCATTATATTCGGCAAGTGAGGTCGCACCTTGACTGTTAATGTACATCGCTGGACCATTTTCATGATCCATAGTATACTCTCCAGAAGATATTCCTAAAACATTCCTTCCTTCAGGAGTTATGGTCAGTTTTGTTAAACCTTCATGATATACAGCTATGCAGTTGATATATGGAGCAACACCATAGGAATTATAACGACCATCCACCTGCTTTGCCCCTGCGTAGGCTCCTGCACAAATACCTACATACCCATGACCAGATGCTACAAACTCTCTAATAACATTACCATCGGCATAGTCAAAATATGTGTAACCATGAGTTCCTCCAGGCATCAATAAAACATCCACACCATCCAAATCGTTCATACTTTTAACACCAGATATTTTTCTAACGTTTATGTTCACACCTGGATGATTACTAACGTAGGTTTTTATCGTTGCCTCTGTACGCTTTACACAATTGTCTATCGCTCCTGGACCATTATAAATAGCTACTTGAATTGTTTTCTCATTCATATTACTATCAGAACCATACACTGTAGGCACGTACAATATAAAAAAAATGAACAAAGAAATATAAAAAAACTTTTTTTGAACTTTTCCATCCATATCCATACCTCGACTGATCAACTATACGACTAACTACATATTTCAGAGAATCTCTATTAACCTCAGGAAATTCTCTACAATACACTATAATTTTATTATCTTATAAATATTTCGATTTTATTGAATCATTTGCTCTCTTTCTCTCTCTCTTTATAAACTCAAATAAAACCCTTAAAAAAAATAAATAAACAAAATATATACAAAAAACATTAAAAAAAATAATCTTAAGAACAAGTTGGATTTAAAGGATTATTCATGTCTTATACGAAGAGATCTGTTTATAGGGTGTTAGAAATTGAGTGAATTTTCGAGCATTTTCCATGCTTATTTCATGATGTAACATGATTCACATATATTGAAGCCTAAAAGTAAACAATATTTAATCGTGAAAATTGAAATAAAATCAATATTAGTCCTTAAATTTAAATAAAATGATGTATAAACCTCGTAATTTTTCAACAAATCTTAAACAGTTTTTAAAGATTATATTTCCAATAATAATCATTATTCTCTTATTAATATCATGAATATAACTTAATAAACTTTAAAAACATTAAATAATTCAATTTAATATTTAAATTTCGTTTTTAAAGCTTTTTAATGAGAGTTATTTTTCGCATGTTTGGCAAAGCTTACTTATTCATTTATTGATTGTATTAAAGCTTAAAATCAAATATTTTAGTTTAAACTCAATATAAAAATGTACTTTTAGAAAGTAAGATATTTACAACCTTAAAATATGACAGAAAAGGTTCGATAATGCTTCGATTTTTATTCAAAATCTAACATCCTATATATGTACGTGCATTATGAATTTATTTTTAATAGATATACTAATTTCCAAAGGTTAAAATGAAATTCAAGAAATTAAACAGTTTATTGATCACCAATAAATCAGACACTTTGTTTATTATTGTTGTTACATATTAAAAACACAAAAACATTTAAATGATAAAGTGCAAAAATGTTTATGTAGTATTGAGTTTTATAAAAACTTTCAAAGGCTAAAAACAAAATATTAACATCTTTTATTGGAGATTGAAAAAATGAATATAAATAAAGAAAAAATAAAACAATTTATACACTACATTATTCATAAATGTGAAGGAAAACCAAATTTTGGTAAAACTGTTTTGTTAAAATTGATGTATTTTTCAGATTTTAATAATTACGAACTCTACGAAACACAAATAACTGATGAAACCTATATCAAAAGAAAATGGGAACCAATACCAAGTCATTTTGATGATATCTGTGAAGAGCTAAAAAATGAGGAAAAAATTGAAAGTAAGCAAGTTCCAGTTATTACTCACGATAGAAATTGGCATTACTCCTTAAAAGAGCCAGATACATTATTATTAAGTAAAAATGAATTAGAAGTAATTGATGATGTTTTAGATAATCTCTCAAATATGACTGCTGCAGAAATTAGCGAATATTCTCACGGAGATAAACCATGGAGAGTTGCAAAGTTTCATGAAACATTAGACCCAGAGTTTGTTTTTTATAGAAACGAAAAATACTCTGTGAGAGATTACAATGACTGAGTACGTCTGTAAACACTATCATAAATTTAATGACGACTGTGAAAACTTTTTAAACAATGTAGATCATTGAAAGACGACTTGAAAAATTTTAAAATAGCTCTAAAAGACGATTTAGATGAAAAAAATGGTATTATTCCAACAAATAATAAAACCTATTTTCATGTAAACAGATTGAAAGCAAGTTTACCAGTATTTAAAGTAAAACGATTTCGTTGCAGAGCCATTAAAAAAGGAGCAAATTCTGGTTTTAGAATTGTTTTTGCATATGATAGATCCTTATCCTTGATTTATTTCATTGAATTTTATTATAAAACCAATGATAATACTGAAATGAATAAAAAAAGAGCCATTCAAGCTTGCGATTACATTTGCAATCAATAATGACTTTAAATAAAACACATTATTTATACGTAGCCCAATCAACAGTAGCCGAAATATCATCGTCAGAATCCATTATTTTTCTATCTAACGACTACTTAATAAAAAAGTAATAAATATAGTATCGGACACAACTTTTGATAATATAAAGTTTACTATTTTTTATTTAATTAATGATTTAAAAGATTTTAAACAAGTTTAAAATTATCATCATTTCAAATCAAATGTCGAGTACTATAGAAACATCTTTAGTAAATTCATTGAAATTAAATGTTTTACCTATAATTTAAAATCTTTAAGTAAATCATCATTCCTACCGTAAGGTTTATTTATATAGTATTTTTTTCCATGTTCTACAATTAAAGCGTGGTACTCTTGATAAACTTTATAATCCACTGGTAAACCATCTTCAAAAAGTTTTTTCATTTTTAAATAGCTATTTTTTTCTTTTACATGACCTAAAAAGGAAAAAATTCTCTTAGTATAAGCATCAACAACAAATTCTTCTTGTTTATACCCATACAACAATATTGAATCTGCAGTTTCATTTCCAACACCTTTTACTTTCAACAACTCCTTTCTTGTTGGAACCTCGCCATTAAGATCCATATAAAAATCAAGAACGTTGTAGATATAGTTCACCTTTTGATTATAGTAACCAGTGCATCTTACTGCCTCCTTAAAAGAATCAAAATCGTTTTCAAGTATTTTCAAAATATTTTTTGGTTTAAAGTCAATAGTTATTTTATCGATGTTAAGCAGTGCCTTTTCAACAGATGTCCAACTGGTGTTTTGAACTAAAATACTACCTAGGATTATTTCAAATCTTTCCTCTTCATCTTTAGGAAAATCGTAATCTTTTGGATGATAACCGTTAATAGCTCCAGTTTTCCTTGAATTATTACCTTTATAATGAATTAAAGGCCACCACCCTTGATAAGAATATTTTTCGAGTAAAACATTATAGATCTTTTCGATGGTCATATTAAATCTCTTTTACAGTTTATGATCGGTTATTTTTTAAAAAATTATTAATGATCGTTTTATAGATCATTGATTGTACTTTCATTTTAATTGAACAAGTCAATAGAAGATTTAAAATTTTGATAAGATAATAATAAATAATAATGGTTATATATAATTTGAATATTAAATTATTTTAAGTGGTACGTTGGTGATTTAATGAATAGTTTTGATTTTCTTTTACCTAGTAGAATATCTTACGATGGAGAAGACGGAATTACAATGGTTTTAGACAAGGGTTTAGGACTTCTAAATTTAATAGATATCATGGAAATCTCAGGAGAGTACCTTGATTTTTTAAAGTTTGGTTGGGGAACGATAACGTTACACGATAGAGATATAGTAAAAGAAAAGATAGAAGTAGCCAATTCTTTTGATGTATCACCATATCCTGGTGGTTCATTATTTGAAATAGCTTATTTAAGCAATAAAATCCCCGAATATTTTGATGAACTTGATAGACTTGGTTTTGAAACTTTAGAAATATCTGATGGTTCAATAGCTATTGAACATGAGATAAAATTAGATTTAATAAAAAAGGCGAAGAGAAAAGGATTTTATGTTTTATCTGAAGTTGGTAAAAAGAATCAAATAGATGATAACAACTTAGAATTAGAAAGTAGAATTAATTTGATCAAATCAGAACTTAGCGTTGGTTCTGATAAAGTTATCGTTGAAGGAAGAGAATCTGGAAAAAGTATAGGAATTTTTGATAAAGACGGTAATGCAAAGGATGATGAGATCGACGTTATTTTAAAAAATATAAATCAGAATGATTTGATTTGGGAAGCACCTAATAAAAACCAACAAGTCTATTTCGTACTGAAGTTAGGTTCCAACGTCAATTTAGGAAACATTAACATCAACGATATTACCTCTCTTGAGACAATTAGGCGAGGTCTTAGAGGAGATACAATCTCTAAACTTTTTAAAAAAATAGATACGATCTAAAAGAGAAGTTGAAAGGGTAAGAGAAGTGAAAATTTAAAGTTTTGAAGTGAGGCTATGAGCTCAAATCAAAAATCAATCGTTTATGGAGAATATCTTCTTTTTCCAATTGAAACAAGTTATATAAAACCCAACGACAGTTTAGATATTATCATCGATAAAGTAAGCTCAATGGTTAAAGATGATGATTATTTGGTTATTGCTGAGACACCAATAGCTATTTCACAAGGAAGATTGATCGATGAGGCAGACTATATCCCTTCTTTAAAAGCCAAATTTCTTGCCTTTGTTTGGAGTAAATACATTTGGGGATACGTTCTTGGACCACTTCTTAGAATAAAAAAAAGAACGATAAAAAATCTTAGAAGATTACCAGCAGAAGCAGCACAGCATAAAGAAGTTGTTTTACAATTTTATGGATGGAAACATGGTTTAAAACCTTGTTCTGAAGCTGGAATCGATTTAAGTAATGTTCCTGGAACTTACGTATCCCTACTCCCTAAAAATCCAGAAAAAACAGCTAAGGATATAAGTAAAACCTTAAATGAATTATCCAAAAAGGAGGTTAAGGTTTTAATAGTCGATACCGATGCAACCTATAGAATAAAAAATAAGTATTTTACAGGTTTACCAATAGCCATTCCCCCAATTAAAACCAATATGGGATTTTGGGCATATATACTAGGTCAAATTTCTAAAAATTGTGGTTCAACACCCATCGCTTCTTCATCAGCAATCGATGTTGAGGAAGGATTAAAAATAGCTAACACCTGCGAAAAATATCAGAAAAGCCTAAGCAGTAACATGGAGACGGTTCATGATATGAAAATGAAGTTGGATAAATCTGGTAACGTGAATGTGAAAGATTTAGATTCCATTGTTCATACTCCAGCCATTGTCGTGAGAAGAATATATTCATGAGCATGACACATTTAAATCATGTTCAGAACTTTCATGTATAAAAAAAGAAAAAGTTAAAAAAATAAGAAAGGTTATTTTATAGGATATCACCGTACTCTTTGTAAATATTCTCAAACACCCATTCCATGGATAAATATCTTTCACCAGTATCTGGAAGAATTACAAGAATTTTTTTACCCTTGTTCTCAGGTCTTTTTGCAAGTTCTAATCCTGCGTAGGTAGCTGCACCAGATGATATTCCAGCTAAAATACCTTCTTCTCTAGTTAACTTTATCATAGTTGCTCCAGCATCATCATCATCCACTTTAATAATCTCATCAACGTAGTCTGAGTCATAAATGTCTGGAACAAACCCTGCACCAATTCCCTGAATTTTATGAGGTCCTGGAGATTCACCAGATAGAACAGGTGAAGCAGATGGTTCAACAACAACAGCTTTAAAATTAGGGTTTTTTTCTTTGATGGCCTTTGAAATTCCAGTTACAGTACCTCCAGTACCTACCCCTGAAACCAAAATATCTATATCTCCATTGGTATCCTTTAATATTTCTTGGGCCGTTGTTTTATAATGGGTTTCTACATTTACAGGATTTGAAAATTGACTTACCGAATAAGAATTTTCGGTTTTCTCTAATAATTCATTTGCTTTAGCTACAGCTCCACTCATTCCTTTAGGTCCTGGCGTTAAAACAATTTCAGCCCCAAAAATAGCCAATAACTTCTTTCTTTCAGCTGACATGGTTTCAGGCATGGTTAAAATTAATCTATATCCTCTTGCAGCTGCAACGAAAGCAAGAGCAATACCAGTATTCCCACTTGTTGGTTCTATTAAAACCGTGTCTTTATTTATTTTGCCCTCTCTTTCAGCGGCGTTGATCATCCCAACACCAATTCTATCTTTAACACTGCTCAATGGATTGAAAGATTCCAACTTAGCTATTATTTCACCATCAAAATCCTTTGCTAATTTATTTATTCTAACCAATGGTGTTCTTCCAACAAGTTCGGTTATATCACTGGCTATTTTATTTTCATTCATCTAATCACTTCCCACTAAAAATATCTTAATTTGTAGCCTTATTTAAAGCTCGTTCAATATCAAAAATAATATCATCTATATCTTCAATTCCAATGGATAACCTAATGAAATCAGGAGTTACTCCAGTATTTGCTTGTTCTTCAACGGTCAATTGAGAATGTGTAGTGGAAGCAGGATGAATAACCAATGATTTAGAGTCACCAATATTTGCCAAATGAGACAACAGTTCAACACTGTTGATGAATTTTTTACCTTCTTCAACTCCTCCCTTAATTCCAAATCCTACCAACGCTCCATATCCACCTTTAAAATATTTTTTTGCAAGTTGATGTGCTGGATCATCCTCAAGACCAGGATAGTTAACCCATGAAACAGATGGATGATCTTGCAAGAATTTTGCAACCTCAAGAGCATTTTCACTATGTTGTTTCATTCTAATGGATAAGGTTTCAGTACCTTGCAACAATAGGAAAGAGTTAAATGGACTGAGAGTTGGACCAACATCCCTTAAAAAAGATCCTCTAGCCTTGATAATGTACGCCAAATTTCCAAAAGTTTCTGTGTATATCAAGCCATTGTACGCTGGATCTGGATCTGTGAATTCTGGAAATTTACCATTACCCCAATCAAAATTACCCGAATCAACGATTGCTCCACCTAAAGTTGTTCCATGCCCACCAATAAATTTAGTTGCTGAATCAACAACAATATCCGCTCCATGTTCAATTGGCCTTAAAAGACTAACGGCAGATGTATTATCAACAATAAATGGAATATCATGGTCATGAGCTATCTTTGTAAGTTCTTCAAAATCAGGAACATCTAACTTTGGGTTACCAAGAGATTCAGCATAGATTGCCTTAGTTTTAGAGGTTATAGCCTCTTGAAATTCATCTAAATCCTGTGAATCAACGAAGTTAACCTTTCTACCTAAACTTGGGAAGGTGTTATTAAACAAAGAATACGTTCCACCATACAGGTTATCACCAGCGACAAATTCATCTCCAGGACTGGATAAATTTAATAAAGACGTTGTAATAGCTGCTGCACCTGATGAAAATGAAAGACCAGCTATTCCACCTTCAATAGCTGCAATTCTTTTCTCAAAAATATCGTTTGTTGGATTAGTCAATCTTGTATATATTTGTCCGAACTCTTTAAGTGCAAATAAGTTTGCAGCCTCGTCGGTGTCCTTAAAAACATAAGATGTAGTTTGATATATGGGCACTGCTCTTGCACCAGTAACTGGATCTGGTTCTTCTTGACCAGCATGTAATTCCAAGGTCCTTCTTCCTAATTTTCTATTTTCTTCACTCAACGTATCAACCTCAATAAAAAGATACAATTTTTTTTAAGATGTTATATCTATTAAATCTACTTCTACAATGTAAAATATCATACATTAAATTTTACTGCATCTTACCGAATTTTATAACTAAACCAAAGTTGTACTACATTTTACTAAATCTTATAAAGCAAGGTTAGTCCTACCATTGACAACCTTCTTATCGTGACAACGTGTTGTCACCACAATTTTTCAGAACTTTTTATTTCATTTAATAAGAGTTTAACAACTTTTAAGAGTTTGAATATCCTATCTACAAACAAAAATATATAGAATTTAAATAACGTTTATTTTTATTTCAGAAAAAATTTCAAATCAGAAAAATTCAGTAATATAACTATTGTTATATTTTTTTCATATATAAATGTTTTCAATGGGAGAGGGTGTAAATTTTTGTGGAGTTTTTCTAAAATTTTCAAATTTATTTATAAATAAAAGCAAATTTTGAGGGTGTAAATTTTTGTGGAGTTTTTCTTTATATTGCTTCGTTGCTCATGAACAGTGCTAAATACTCAAGTAAACCCTAATTTGTCTTGAATTTCCTTCTAGTTTCTGATCTTAGTTGCACTATAATGTTGCTCTGCCTGATTCGACGTTCTGGGAATAAAATTATCAACATTGAAGATCTCGAAAATAAAAGAAGACTTAAAAAAATTCATGAAAAATAAGTAAACTATTTATTGATACTATTAAATATGTAATTATAGTGGATTGTAAAATTAATTTATTTTAGATTTAATAAAATATTTAGAGTAAATTTTATATAGTAGTTATTTTAATAAATATTATTAATGAATTTAGAACTTTTAAAATCAAGAAGTAATTTGTCTTTAGAGGAAATTATTTTTTTAATGGATAATGAAAATGATGTAAAAATCTATAAAAAATTGCTTTATTTTAAATTTAAAGCTATGGGTTATTCAATTATTGAATCTTATAACTTGGCATCTATTAAAAAATCAACAGCATATTATTTAGAAGACCTTTGGAATGAAGGAGGATATTATTCACTTTTGCAAAAACCTGGGCAGGGAAGAAAAACTAAATTAAACAATTCACAACTTTCTGAATTGAAAAATATATTAGATACTAAAGATGAATGGTTGGTTAATGATGTTGTTAAGTTAATTAAAGAAAATTGGGGCATTAACTATTCATATAATGGTGTTTTTAATATTTTAAATTCTTATTTTAACTTGAAAATTTCTAATTATCATGAAATTCATCAAAAAAATAAAAATAATCTGGGAATTATTAGGAGTAATGCTCGTGAAATAGATTTTTTTGAAAATGAAGAATATAGTACCTTAATAAATTATATCAAAGTAGAAAAAGATATTAATACTTTAAAAAGATTATATTATTTGTTATTTAAAAAATTAGGTTTCTCTACAGACATTTCTACTAAATTTATAGGTGTTAGCTCAGTTACAGGCAATAATTGGCAAAATCGTTGGAATAAAGAAGGATATGATGGATTATTACACAAAAAAGGACAGGGTCGAAAACCGCTTTTAAAGGACGAAAACTTAGTAATTTTAAAAAAAAGTTAACATAAAAGAGATGATTGGTTAACCTATGAAATTCAAAGTTTTTATAAAAGAAAAATTCAATGTAAAATACTCTTATTCATATCTTACAAGATTTTTAAGGATTAAATTTAAAGCTAAGTTTTCTAAACCTCGTCCTCATGATTATAGGCAATCCAGCTATTATAAACAATCATTTTATATGAAATTATACAATTATTTTAAAAAAGTATAACTTAAAATATGAAATAAATGAAAATAAAATAATAAATTTAGATACAAATGAACCATTTTTAATATTTAGCTTTGATGAATCTTCTCAACAATTTACAACTAATAATATCCGTGTATGGTCTTTAAATAAGCCTCAAATAGCTAGAGATACAAATAAATACAAATGCAAATGTGCAGGCTCCTATTCATTCACATCCGATGGAAAAGACGATATTGTGTTTTTAGAGAATTCCAAGAAAGAATCCATAGTAGAAGTATTAAAAAATTTAAGAAAAAAGAATTTTAAAGGTGTAATCTTATTATTAATAGATAATTTCTCATCACATATTTCTAAAATAGTAAAAAATTTTGTTAAAGAAATAAATATTGAATTATGTTTTTTACCAACATATTCTCCACAATTACAGCCTGAAAAAGAAGTATTGCACGAAATTAAAAGAAAAACATCAGAATTTAAAGTTGATAATTATGATGGATACAAATTTTTAAAAAAAGATGAAAAAGAAGAAATATTGAAGAGTTTTGTTGAAAAATCCTTTTATGATATTGTTCCATCAAAAAACAAATGGAATAAAATATCAAATAATTATATTAAACCATTAATAAAGTTATTTAATCCTCATGAGAATACAGACTGGGAAGTCCAAAAAATTTATTAAATTTTAATAAAAATATTTATATAAAAGAAAATTAAATAATGTAATATACTATATTATAAACAAATGAAACATTTTGATCAAATAAAGATTAAAAAAAGATAAATTAATAGAGGAGGTTTATTTAAAATGAGTAATGAGAACAGTACTGACATTTTAATCAAGTTCATTGACGAGAAGTTTAATAATCAAAATGAAAAGTTTGATAGGATTGATGTAGAACTTAAAGAATTGAAAAAAGATCTAACTAATATTAAGGAGAATCATTTACAACATATTTATGAAGATTTAGAAGAGATTAAAATAGACATAGGAGTGTTGAAAACTTTTAAAAACTATTTAATACCTTTACTATCCACAATTATAGGTATCATGGGAATATTAGTAGCTATATTAAAATGAAAAATTATTATATCACTATTCAAAGATTTATGAATCATGTTACAACATAAAACAACCATGAAAAATGCTCGAAAATTCACTCAATTTCTAACGTCCTGTTCTTTAAATTTGGTCAAATACTCTTTTTTCAGATCTAATGTTTATAGTGTTTACATTGGTAGCTTATGAATACTTCGTGCAGAAGGAATATTACAAATGCAACGTTTAGTGTTAGCCTGAATTTTTGATGTGGTCGTAATATTGAAAATATCCTTGATCATTTTTTGAAAAATTTGTTTTAGGTTTATAAAAATTTCTTACACTCTTCAACGAAAAGTTCAACGTTTTTTAAATCATTAACAGCTTCATTTTCAGGAAAATCTGCATGAAAATCATAATCAGCATCTTCTCTATCTTCTTCTAAGGTAGACAAAAATTTAACAATTCTTTATCGAAATTTTCATTAACAACAAATTCTGAACCAAATCGTTAGAGACAGTGCTATTATGTTTTTTAGTACTAATTCTTTTTTTAAATAATAAAGCTTTTGTAGCATAATATGAACGATTAATTGAAACATTATAAAATCCATTATTCAAATTCAATTTTGCAGCTTTTAAAGACTCTAAAGCACGACTAAAAATTAAATTAACTTCATCATCCAATTTAAAATCCCCAACATTTAATAAAAAAAAAGTTAAGGTAATACGATACCTTCTTTATCAAAATTAGAAAAAAAAGAATATCTTTTGTATTTATTGTAATGCTCAATATTTTCATTTACTATTTAAATACAAGGTTGTATATTTATGTATAAAAACTTTACCAAAACATGACACTGAGCAACAAATTATTTTTGCATGATTTTGAGGTTGTTTTTAATTTTCTTTTATTAAAAATTTCACACTAAAAAAATCCTAATCTTGTCATGAATTATGTATTGTATATATGAAATATAAAAAATTTAAGCTCATGCACCTAACTTGGTACAATTTCATTAAATACGCTTTAAAACATCAGTTTATTAAACCAATAATAATGATAGTATTAATTATAATATTTAACCATTAAATCAATTTAATTGATTTATAAGATTGGCACCTAACAATAGTACTATCAAAATATTCAAAAATAGTAACGGAAGACAGAATAGACTTTGATAAGCCAAAATTAGTACTTTCAGATGAAGTATATGATTATTATACTTGTTCAAAATCTATTATCCTTGAGGCATAAATTATGGCAAAAGAAATAGAACCAACTCCAATATTAGATCTTGAAGACACCAAAGAATTTTTAGAAAAATTGAAAGAACCAATATTTGATAAAGAAAAAGAATTCATGAAGGATGTTTTAAAAACTAAAATCCAGTAATTATTCTTTTTTTAATGACTTAAAACGATATAAGTCATAAAACATAGGAATAGTCATATCATCGGCTCTTTTTTTATTCTGAGATTTAAGATTTTTATATTCTACTATTTTATTTTCAACTTTCTCTTTTTTTTAGGGTGTGTTTACAATGATTTTTTTCGTAAAACTCATAAGAAGGCATATATACATCAATTGTTATAAATCTTAATCCAATACTTTTAGATAGGATGATACCATGTTTAAAAACTTTTTTCAATAAGAATGTACCTACACCCTTTTTTTCATAGTCTTTATGTACTTCTAATCTACCTAATTTTAAAGCAGGATATATCTTATAACCAAGGTTCTTATCCGCAAATTTTTCTTTATAATTGACTCCTAAGTTTTTTGCAGAAATTGCATCGGCAGATAAGGTATAAAACCCAACTATTTTTTTATCATAATAAGCCACATAAGTGATATTTAACATATGATTGCTTTGTTTAATGGCATCTTCTTTTAAAAATTCAGCTATATCCTCTATTTTACAACAAAAATGAGTAGTATCATGGGGCCATCAGAATGTAATTTAATTTCTATTTCAGAAAGATCAAAATCGTTCATGTATTTACTCCCTACTTAATTTTTTTAAGAGAGTCGTTTATTAAGTTTTTCTATTTAAATGGTGAGAATCTAAAATTAAAAGAATACAATGAGCCACCGTGACTTCATAAAGCTCGTACGCTCATGTGTAGTTATAATTGCAAATTTATAGTGTATATTGGTATCTATTTATAGTTAAACTCCAAACTTTTGAAAATAATTAAAATTAAATACTCAATAGATTTCATTTGTTTTGAAAATTAAGGGTAAAATAAAGAAATGAAATTGATGATTATTTTTAAACTTTTCGATTTAAACTATAAATTAAAAATAATGAATAATTTAAGTGCATAACCAACAATACAATTCTATTAAACTATTACAAAAATATTCGAGATAGCAACTAATAGATTTATGCACCTTTAAGTACACATGAGCGAGCTCGTGAATTAATTTATCATAACCTATCGATTACTCTTTTTTCTTTTCTTAGCGGTCTCCTTATAACTTGAAAACCCACTTTTTTTAGGATAGTTTTTATAATCCTTGATTAAAGATACTACATTTTCAATGGATATATGACTGTCTTTAATTAAGTCTCCCTTAATTTCACCCAAAGTATTAAGATCATCCACTAAATCTTCTATCTTCAACACTGGAATGTTTAAATATTTTGCCAAGTCAACACTACCCTGTAACCTATGAAAACCTTCAATTTTTATTGTTGGTTTTTTCAAAATTCCAGCTTCAATAGTAATTCCCATTCCTGCCCCATAGATTAAAAGTTTACAATACTCTATCAAACTTACAACATCAACATAATTATCCAAAACAATAATATTCATGCTTAATATTTGATCTACATATTCTTCAACCACCACCTTATCAAATCTATATGGAGCAATAGCCACTGGAAGATCATATTTTCTTATAGACTCTATTAACCTAGGTATATGTTCCTCTCTTAAATCTCCTCCCAAAACCACAAAGATATAATCATCCAATTTCCCAGATTTAAAGTAGATATTATCAACTTCTTCTCGTGTTTTCAAGTTATTTTTAATGAATTCATCGATGTAGGTTACCATCGGATAACCATAGATGACCTCAACATTTTTTAATTTGTACTCCTTTTGAAGAAGGTGTTTGTATTCTTTTGAAGGTGTTGTAACAATGTTAGCCAAAGAAATAGCCTCTATCGGATTGTAAATATCCTGTTCAATATGAATAACAGGAATTCCTAAAAAATAAGCTGCAGTTATGCCTTTTCTAACATCACCAGCGTTTCCACAACTAACCAAAAGATCAATTTTCTCTTTTCTCATGACCCTAACAGCCTTAAAAACATCCTTAGCTATTAAATAAAGTTTTCTCAACTTCCCTTTCCTCGATGATCTACCCGTACCAATATGGTAGACCCTGTTAGAATAGGGGGTGATCAGCTCTTTCGTCCCATCCCCATGAGTTAAGGCTATTATTTCAAGTTCATTCCAATCCATCTCTCTTAATCTTTTTATTATTGGAATAAACGTTTTAGCTGGGGTTAATTCACAAGCAAATCCTATTTTCATACAAGTTTCACCCAAAAATTTTGGAAATTCTTGATCAAACATTTTTAAATTTGTTTAGACTTAGATCAATCATTTGATCATCAAAAAACGGTTCAAAAATCTTTTGATTTCATGTTTAAAGTCTTGGTCAATTAATAATTCTTTCAACTTGAACAACCAAAATATCCCTTGCTCCAGCGTTTTTAAGTTTGTTCACAAGTTCAAAGACCCGATTTTCATCCACGATTACTTGAATGGCTAAAGTTTCATCTTTGGCTAAAACTTCAGAAACAGTTGGACCTGCCATACTTGGTAAAATATCCTTTATCTTGGATAAATCATTCTTATTAAGATTCATGATCAACAGTCTTTTATTTTCCGCTTCAATAACACCATCAATACTAATCTTAACACTATCAATAATTTCTTTCTTCTTTAAATAGCTATTTTTATTGGTGATTAACATGATCGAACTATCTAATATCTTATCTATTATTTTAAGATGATTTTTTTTTAAAGTTTCCCCAGTACTTGTTAAGTCACTTATTAAATCAGCAACTCCAATGTGTGGAGCTATTTCTGTCGATCCACTCAATCTATGAATTTTCAGATCTAAACCATGAGATCTTAAATATTCCTTAGTTAAGTTAGGAAACTCGGTGGCTATTGTCATATTAGTGTTAATATCTCCTATAGAGTCTATTTTACAATCTTCTGGTGATGCTATAACCAAAGACGTCTTTCCAAAGTTTAAATCTGAAAGAATTTCAACTTGGACATTTGCTTCACTAATTAAATCCAAACCACTAATTCCCATATCAACGACACCATCTTCTACATAAGAACCAATATCCGCTGCTCTTACAAACATGACCTCAATGTTTTCATGGTTCGTTTTTGAGAACAATCTCCGATTTGTTGGGTCCTCAATCTTCAACCCAGCTTTCTCTAAAATAGCTACTGAAGGATCGCTGATCCTTCCTTTTGAAGGTACTGCAATTCTTATTTTCATACGCTCACATTTTTTTAAAAAAAAGAATCTTTATCTATATCTCTCTTTATATTATTAATGTTATATATTAACTATTAATTATCATTTATATTTATTTTTAATTTAATTAATTATAACAACCTATTTTTATTTATGAAACTATTAAATATCTACTTCAACTAAAATTTAGAATTTGATCAATTAACAGCAACGGCCTGTGTAATGAATAACTTTTTGGAGGTTACTTAATGAAAGACACCGAAATAGAGAAGTGTAGAGAAATTTCATACAAAATGATAGAACAAGTAGAAATAGCCATTAAAAACCATCAAAATGAAAATGAAGCTGGAAAATTTATAAAAATAGGTGCCGATGGAACAGATACCAAAAAAATCGACGAGTATGCGGAAAAAGAAGTTATAGATATTCTCACCTCATCTGACTTCATAAGTTATCTAATCAGCGAAGAAATCGGAGAAATGAAGTTAGGCAAAAACAGTCAAAAACATGTGAATATAAATGAAGATCTAAAGAACAGTACCTACTGCCAAAAAGCGGAATTCATATTTGTTGTAGATCCACTTGATGGAACCGCAAATGCTCTTAAAGGAATTCCAGCATATGGAATATCGATTGCCATAGCCAAAATTAAGGAAAGGAAGCCACCACGATTGGAAGACATTCAGATGGGATTTATTAAAGATTTTTATTCAGGAAACCTCTACGAAGCAGTTAAAAATAGAGGAACCAAGGTCAACTTTGAAACACTTGAGTATGAAAAAATAACGGCACTTGAAAAAGCGACGCTTGGAGGATATGTGAATCTAGAAAAGGATGTAATCAATCTACTTAAAGAGATTCGTAGGTGGCGACTTATTGGATCAGTTGCAATAGAGTTTGCCTATCTTTCACAAGGAAAATACGATATTTTCATCGACCTTAGAGGAAGTAGAATATTGGATATTGCGGCATCAAAACTTATAGTAGAAGAATCTGGAGCTATAATCACAGATAAAGAAGGAAGAAAGTTAAAAAATGATTTAAATATCTACGAAAAAGTTGTTATCGTAGGTTCCACCAATAAAAGTTTACATAGAAAAGTTATTAAAGAATTAAACAGATCAGATAAGAACTTCATTAGTATAGACTCCCAAAATATTAGTGTAGGTATAGTTAGTAGATTAGATAACCTTGATTCAATATTGTTCAGTGGAAAAATCATTGATGACCTCGTTAAAAAAGGTATTGAAATTAAAGTTGAAGAATCACTATCGAACGCATTAAACAAGCTTAATAAAACCAACATAGATAAGATGATTGAAGAGGTTCATAGTAGAAATAAGCCATTATATAAGGAGTTAAAAGGCCTAAAACTTAAAAAAGATTATTCCCAATATTCTCTAAGACTTTCTAAATTTGATACAGATGCTTTATTCACTTTAGGTGGAGATGGAACAATATTAAATACATTAAGCCAAATAAATTCTGCGATTCCAATATTCGCCATAAACATGGGAACAGTAGGATTTTTAACTGATGTAGAAGTAGAAGACTACGAAGAAAGTTTAGAAAAGCTATTAAAAGGTAACTACTACAGAGAAAAACGAAGTCAGGTTAAAGTCTCCCATGATAGAAAGCTATTCTCCGCTTTAAATGAAATAGTGATAATGACTGAAAAACCCGCTAAAATGTTGCAATTTGAAGTAAAAGTAGACGGTGAAATTATAGAACAATTTAGAGCTGATGGATTAATTTTAGCAACACCAAGCGGTTCAACTGCATATTCGATGTCAGCAGGAGGTCCCATTGTAGATCCTAAAGTTAGTGCATTTTTAATAATTCCAATCTGCCCTTATAAATTAGGAATACGTCCATTCGTAGTGTCTGATAAAAGTGATATAAGAATTAAATTACTAAAAAAAGGTAAAAAAGCTGTTTTAGTTATCGATGGTCAAACCAATCTTGAAGTTGATGACTTTGATGAGATCCAATTTACTAAATCAGAGAGGGCTGTTTACTTCATTAGAACAGAGCGAGAAGAATTTTATCAGAAAGTTAAAGAAAAATTAACTGAAATGAAGATCGCAGATAGAATCTAAAATAAACAGTACCTCCTTTTAT
The DNA here is from genome assembly GCA_031282205.1 of Candidatus Methanovirga aequatorialis. Lineage (GTDB taxonomy): Archaea > Methanobacteriota > Methanobacteria > Methanobacteriales > Methanobacteriaceae > Methanovirga > Methanovirga aequatorialis. The sequence continues at coordinate 19,445 of JAITEE010000196.1, forward strand.
AAAAAAAAACATCAAATGGTAGACTAAAATGATGGTCGAAGAAGTTGCTAAGTTCATCGTCCGTTTAAAATATGATGAAGTCGATGACGAAGCCATTGAAAAAGCAAAATTATGCTTCTTGGACTTTTTAAGCGTTAGTTACAGAGGATCTCATGAGAAAAGTTCCAAAATAGCCATTAAAACACTAACTGAATTGTTCAATGGCGAAACATCTGAAGATAAAATAGCTACAGTAATGGCAAATGGATATTTAAATCCCATTCATGCATCCTTTTTAAATGGAATATTTGCCCATAGCCTAGATTTAGATGATGGGCATAACATCGCCCAAATACATCCTGGATCAGTTGTTTTTCCATCTGCAATAGCTATTTCTCAAATGAAGGATTTAAATGGAGAAAAGTTCTTAGAAGCGGTTATTTGTGGCTATGAAGTTGGAGTTGTACTTGGAAAAATAGCCAATCCTCAACATAGAAATCAAGGATTTCACAGTACGGGAACAGTTGGAACATTTATCTCTGGTGCGGTTGTATCTAAACTATTAAATCTGAACGTAAAACAAACAATATACACCTTAGGTCTCTGTGGAACGACATCCTCTGGACTTTTAGAATCAGACCATACTGGAACTATGGGAAAACATTTACATGTGGGAAATGCCGCTTACAATGGACTTTTATGTGGATTTTTAGGAAAAAATGGTTTCACAGGTGCTGAATCTATAGTAGAAGGTGATGAAGGTTTTTTAAACGGGATGGCAGTAAAAACATTTGAAAACTTAAAATCCTTAAATTTAAATAGCTATTTAAGGAAGGAATTAGGAAAATTCCATATAAAAGATGTTTATCTAAAAAAATACCCCTTCTGCAGACACCTACATTCATCCATCGACTCAGCAATAGCCATTAAAAAAAGAATAAACAACTTTAATATAAACGAAATTAAGAGAGTAAGTATTGAAACATATAAAATAGCAAGTGAACATGAAAACTTCAATCCTAAAACACTTCAACAATTAAAACAAAGTCTACCATTCGCAATAGCTATTTTTTTAATATCCGATAGGTTTAAACTCGAAGATTTAGATAAAATATTTGTAGATGAACAACTACACTCCAAAATTAAAATGATAGCTGGGAAAATAGAAATCCACAACAACGAAGAATTCGACAAACTGTTCCCCAACAAAAGAGCTTCAAGTGTTACAATATCACTAAAAAACAATGAAAAAATCCAAAACACAACATACACACCCATTGGAGAAAAAGAAAACCCCCTTTTAAAAGAAAACATTCTAAACAAATTCAAAACCCTAAACCCAAACTTCAGCCACGAACACCTAAAACAAATCGACAGGCTGGAGACAACCAACATGAACGAATTCATGAAAAAATTCGCCAAATAAAAAAAAGAGTAATTCATGATTTAAATCTAAAAATACATAATATTTAATCATGAAAATTGAAATAAAATCAATAATTAGTTCTTAAACTTAAATAAAAGAACGTATAAATCTTATAAGTTTTTTAACAAATTTTAAATAGTTTTTTAAAAATTATATTCTAACAACGATCATCATTTTCTTATTAACGTTATAAATACAATTTAATAAACCTTAAAAACATTAAATAATCCAATTTAATATTTAATATTTAAATTTTATTTTAAAATATATTAAAGCTTAAAATTAACTATTTTAGTTTAAACTCAAATATAAAATGTGTTTTTAGAAAACAATATATTTACAACCTTAAAACATGACGAAAATGTCAAGTCATGCTTCGATTTAATAATAATATAATTAAAAGTCAGAACTTTTATTTGAAAATTAATATGTTTATGATAGCTATTTTAACAATCATATTGACTATTTTAAAAATTGGGAAAATAATTTAATCCTTATTTCTGTTAGCAAAATCAAAACACTCCAAATAAACAATACTCCACCTACAACCATGAAAAAAACCCAAAGGAAAAAAACCCAAACAAAATTGAGAAAAAAACACCAGAACAACAAAACACTTACTTCCATCCTCATACAACAAAAAATACCATAGTATTTCCTTTAACATTTGAAAAATATATGTGAAGCTTTAAAAGAGATAGAACTATTTTTTAACAGAAATACAAAAGTCAAAAGTGAAATTAATAGATTTAAAAGAAAAAACATTGACGAATATCCTTATGAAGCCATCAAGGAAGCTATTGTTAATGCGATAGCCCACAGAGATCATAACATTAAAGGATCTCCAATAAGTTTTCTAATATTCTCAGATAGAATAGAAATCACAAGCCCAGGAGAATTAACCCCTCCACTGACAATAGAGGATTTAGGAAAAAGAACAATTCACAGAAACACACAGATATGCCGACTACTTGAAAGAACAAACTACTTGGAAATTATAAGTTCTGGAATTCCAAGAATGAGAGAGAAAATGAAAAAATTTGACTTACCAGAGCCAGAATTCAAGGAAAACAATGGTTTTTTTGAAGTAATATTTAGAAATTCCAAAAAGATCATGATAAACGAATCAAATTAAATTCAAGGCAGTTAAAACTATTAAATCAATTGAAGACAACGAATGAAATAGACCTGAATACATATGCCAAAACGTTTAAAACATCAAAAGCAACTGCTTCAAGAGATTTAAAAGAATTAAATCAATTAAACTACATAAACAAACTAAATATCAACAAAAAACAAATCAAATACACTATAAATCCAAAAATTATAATGTAAGCAATTTAGGTAGCTATCATAAAAGTCAAAAAAAAAATTGTTTCATTATTGTTGCAGAAATCGTTACAAAAATGAAACAATATTATGAAATCATTTTAGGAAATGGGTGTGTCCAAAATTCAACCATAAACGCCTAAAACAAAATCGGCAAACTAAACAAGCAAACATAAAACATGATTCACTAAATAAAAAAAGTCATGATTCAAACCAGACGTCTTTTATTAGGTCATAAATTAGAAAATCCAACAACAACCGTCTTACTTTTACCATTCATCACAAACAAAAATTGAGAGGTGGACAAAAATCTAAATTTTAAAATCAAAACAGCCAGGAAATGCTTTGATTTATAAAAAAAGAAAATTTTTTCTTAAAAAAATTAGTTTTGTCCACGCCTCAAATTAAATAAAAAAAAAAAACAAGTGAGTATAAAACATCAAAATAAAAATTATCGGCCAAAATCATTGAATATGAAATATTAATTTTAGAACGTAGTAAATTAATAAAAGTTTCTTTTATAGTGAAATATATTCTGCATCTTCTCTAAATTTTTAACTATTAAAATAATTAATTTAATAAGCAATTATTCAATATAGGCAATGTCTTTAATTATTAAAAATAAGTTGAAAATAGAATAATATAAGAAGATTTATATAGTAAAATTAACAAAATAACATATGTTCAATTGGTTAATATCAATGGCAAAACTGTTTAATCCTTGAAATATATAAGTTACATGAAAATTTAAAAATTAATTCTTTATTGAAGTTAATAAACTAAGGAGAAGAGTACATGATTTATAGCGATGAGAATATTGAAGAAGAAATAGAAAAAAATGAAGAAATAAGAGAAGAAGAGGAAGTTGATGAGTTAGAGGAAGAATTAGAAGAAAATGATAAATTAGAAGAAAATGATAAATTAGAAGAAAATGATAAATTAGAAGAAAATGATAAATTAGAAGAAAATGATAAATTAGAAGAAAATGATAAATTAGAAGA
>JAITEE010000155.1 GCA_031282205.1 Candidatus Methanovirga aequatorialis
AAAACAAGTAGTGATGAAAACCCAAAAATTAATTTGAAACCAGATGATATGTTTTGCATTAGTTACACTTCTGGTTCTACAGGTAAACCTAAAGGAATCATGGTAACTCATAAATCAATTTCATATAAATTAAGGATTAGTGAGTATGATATTATCACAAGTGATGATAGATATTTGCTTGTGACTCAACCTATTTTTAATTTATTTGTTAAGGATTTGTTTATTTTTCTTTTAAAGGGTCTGATTGTTGTACTTCCTAAGGAGGAAATATTACAAAATCCTCTGAAATTACTTAATTTTCGTGAGAAAACTAAATTTAATATTATTACTATGACACCTTCTCGTTTAATTTCCTTTTTAGATGATGAAAACTTTTCAAATATCATGAAAGATATGAAAGTGATTATACTTGGTGGTGAGAGAATCACTAAACAATTGTTGGTTAAAATTAAGGAAGGGAGTGATGCATTAGTAATTAATCTTTATGGATTTTGTGAGGATTCTGGTAATTGTAATGTTAATGTTATTTCAAATTGTGAGGATATTTCTATTGGAAAACCTGTTTTAAATACAGTTGAAAAAATAATGGATGTTGATGGTAATCCCCTGCCAAATGGTATCACTGGTGAATTATGTGTAGGTGGATTTGGGATTACAAAAGGATATTGGAATAATAAAAAGTTAACAGAAGAAAAATATACTACTGTTGATAGTATTCCTTTTTTTAAAACTGGAGATTTAGCTAAATATGATGAAAATGGAAATTATAGTATTATTGGCAGGTTGGATAATCAGATTAAACTTAGAGGTCAGAGAATTGATCCGGGTGAGATTGAAAATAATGTTCCAGAAGATATTGGTGTTGAAAAAACTATTGTCACAGTTAACAATAAAAACGATAATCAGTTTTTAGTGTTATATTTCACAACTAAGTCAAAGTTTTTAAAGAGTGATGAAATAAATAAACTGAAAGAAGATATAGAAAAAAATCTGAAAACAAAACTGCCACAGTATATGGTTCCCCAAGTTTATGTATATTTAGGGGAGTTTCCAAAGACACCGACAGGTAAAATTAGTGTGAAAGACTTAAAAAATTATGATGACAGTGTTAATGAGATTATTAAACCATCCGATGGCTTAGAACAGGAACTATTTGATATTTGTGCTGAAATATTAGGACATACAAACTTTGGGGTAGTGAATAATCTTTTAAGTATTGGTTTCACATCATTATCTTTAATTAGATTATTAGGTAAAGTATTTGAAGAGTATCATGTTTCAATAAGTTCATTAGATGTGATTAAAAATAGTTACAGTATCTCAGATATTGCTAAGAAAATAAAGGTTCTCAAAAAAATAGAGAATGTTAAAAATGATATTTTAGAAAAATATCCGCTATCACCTAATTTATATAGTTACTATAAAAATGTTGTGAAACCTCAAACACCCGAATCAAAAAGCTTTAATAATCCTGTTTATTTAGATTTCAGTGATTTCGATGTTTTTAAGTTGAAAGATGCTTTGTATGAAAATATTAAACTCAATAATTATATAAAAACAAGTTTTGTACTCGATGAGGGAAAAATTTATCAAAAACGAAATGATGATTTATCCGTAAATATTAAGATCCATGAAAAAGAGTTAAATGATGATATTAAAAAAAATTTTGTTAAGCCTTTTAATATATTTGAACCTCCTTTGTTCAGATTAGAATTGTATTATCATAATGGGAAAGTTAGTTTATTGTTTGATATTCACCATATTTTAATGGATGCATATTCTATAGACATGTTTTTCAACGATTTGATAAAATTATATTTTGATAAAAAGATTATTAAGGAATATGATTATTTTGATTATTCATTAGAGTATTCTAAAATAATTAAGAAGTCGGCATATTCTATTAAAGATTCTTTAAAACTTTTTCAATTATTCCTCTTTGGTATTTTTAGAATAATAAAAGTGTGGCATGATAAAATAAATCATTCTTCATCAAAAATACAGATAGAAAATATATTTTTTGATGAAGAAACTGTTTTAAATTTTTGTAAAAAAAGCGATATTTCAGCTGATGAGTTTTTTTTGTCTTTGGTTACATTATCATTAGCTAAACTATTCGATATGAGAAAAATTAAATTAGAATTTGCGTTTCATGGAAGAACAGATATTAAATATTCACAAACTTTTGGATATTTTTCATATACGGTGCCTTTATTCTTAAATGTAAATTTTAATATGTACATTCAGAATTATTTTAGTCATGTTAAAAAAATGAAAAATAAGGCTATATTGGATTCTATTGATTTGATGAAAGACCCCCAACAATATTTGAAAGAAGAATATTGTCATTTAAAGTTTTTAGATACAATACACAATAAGTTTAAGTTTTTATTCAAACAATCAAGTATTAAGGTTTTATATAATCATGTTGAAAATTATGAAGTTGGTACATATTCTCAATTATCAGAATATGATGGCAATGAGAGTAATAATTTTAATGGAAATATTTTAAATTTCACTGTATCTAATATGAAGACAAATTTTATTTTGACAGTCCTTTATAATTCTATAAATGAAGATGATTTTGTGGAGTATATTGAATCATTATTCTATAAAATTATTGAGAATCCATCTAAAAAGTTAGTTCATCTTATCTAAAAAATTAGTTCATCTTAATAGAGCTTGTTGCACAACTCCATTTTCAATGAACAAAATATTATTTTAATAAAATTTTATTAAAAAATTTTTAATTAATAATTTGAGACTGTAAAAAAGTGTGGAGTTTTTCATGAAAATTCATATTTTATAATGCAGAAACCATGAAAAATTGAAAAAACTCCCACAAAAATTTACAACCTCAATAATTTGTATATTATAAATTGTTTAATTTAATATAACAAGGTGTCTGAAAAATATAAAAAATTGACAGGATTTCCATGGATATTTAACATAATGCGTCATCAGAACTCCCATATTTTTTAAAAGTACAAATAATCTGAAAAACAATCATTAAAATAGAATCATATAAACTTATAAATCA
>JAITEE010000092.1 GCA_031282205.1 Candidatus Methanovirga aequatorialis
TTTTAATAATTTATTACAAATATTAAATTTTTAATTAAAGAAATTATAATTAATATTTTTAAAAATAAAAGTATTTTAACAGTTATTTTAATAATTAATAAGATTTAAATAAGAATTAACTAAAAATAATATTTTAAAATCAAGTGAATAATTACAAATATTTTTTATTCCACTATAAAGAAAAAAATGGTTTTTCTAACTCTTTAAATCAAAAATTTAAAGAATAACGACGATTAATAATAAAAACTCCATTGAAATTTAATAACTTTTTCAAAATGAATATATTATCAATAGATATTTTAAAAACAGTTATAATCTGTGATATTTAAAATTTTACAAAATTTACTTGTATACCTAAAATTAAAATCAGTATTTAAGTTAATTTGATTACTAAAGTTCGTTATTTAGAATTTATTTATTGTTACCGATCAAAAATAATAAGACCATGGATTAATGGAACTATAACCATAAAGTATAGTTGGAGAAAATTTAATGAAGGTTCTATTTTTAAACTTACCATATACATTTGAAATCAGCAGGTCAAGTAGATGGCCTGAAAAGACAAAATCTGGAACTTTATACTATCCCTACTATTTGTCCTACGCAGCAGGTGTATGCCAAGCAAATAATATTAAAGTAAACTTAGTGGATTGTATAACAAAAAAATATGGTCTCAAAGATACACTAAGAGAAATTTCAAATTATGAACCTGATTACATAGTATGTGAAACTACAACGCCAACATGCACATATGACTATCAAACATTAAACAAAATCAAAGAAAACCATCCCAATATTAAAATAATACTAGGTGGAACACATGCAACGATTTTACCAAGAGATGTTTTAGATAAATGTAGAGGAGTATCCTATGTAGTTCGTAAGGAATATGATTATATTGTTCCTGAAATTCTATTCAGTGATGACATATCAAAGGTTAAAGGTGTATCCTATAGAGACAACAATGGAGATGTTGTTCATAATGAAGACGCTCCAATTATAGACGACTTAGATGCATTACCAATGGTCTCTAAAATTTATGAACAATTCTTAAACATAGACGATTACAGTTATGCATTTGCTCAAAAACCAATGATTCAAATAGTCAGTGCAAGAGGATGCCCAAACCAATGTAATTTTTGCTCTTATCCTTCAACAATGGGAAATAGATTATTCAGAGCAAGAAGTGTATCCAACTTCGTAGATGAAATTGAATACATTTGTAACAATATGAAAGAAATAAAGGAAATATTCATTGAAGATGATACATTCACTGTAGATAAAAAAAGAGTAGAAGACATTTGTGATGAAATAATTAGAAGAGGATTAAAACCAACATGGTCATGTAACACAAGAGCAGATCTTCCTTTTAAAACAATGGAAAAAATGAAAAAAGCAGGTTGTAGACTGTTGGTTGTTGGTTATGAATCTGGTTCTGAAGAAGTTTTAAAGGAGACAAAAAAAAATATAACCTCAGAACAATCTCTTGAATTTGCAAAAAATACCAAAAAATTAAAAATAAAAGTATTTGGATGTTTTATGATTGGTTTAAAAGGAGACAACTTACAAACGATCAATCAAACCTACGAATTTGCAAAAAAAGTATATCCAGATATGTGTTTCTTCCAACAAGCAGTTCCATTTCCAGGAACTGAATTTTACTCTTGGGTGAAAGACAATCGTTATCTAATAACTGAAGATTACTCTAAATGGTTAAATAAAGATGGTTACCTTAATTGTTTAGTCGACTATCCTTATGCAACCCATGAAGAAATTGAAAAAATTCGTGACGGTCTAATGAGTAAATACTATTTTTCATTTACATACATCTTTAAAACATTTTTAGCCAATTTGGATTATAGAGAACTTAAAAGAGTATTTAGAGGAGGATTTAATTATATTGGCTATAGACTTAAAAAGAAGTTATAAAGGCTTTAATGGAAATATGAACCTCTTATGATGCAAAACCAGTTGATGTTTAATGATCCGTGAATTATAGGCTTTTAACTAAAGTTTGCAAGAAAAGAATTTATCGTCCCATTTTGCTACAAGCGACTTAGATTTTCCATAAATATAGAAATGATCGCTTAATTCGAGCTTTTGGAGCTCCTCAAAATAGTTCTAATAGAACTATAAATAATAATGGTGTTACTAAGGTACCTTATCTTAAAGATATAGATCATATAGAAACGGATGAAAGTTTGTATGTTGATGAGTTCCTTAAAACACCTAAATGGAAGGATTATGAACCGTCTTGGAAACCTCCAAGTGCACGTAGTAGAAAATGGTATAATTTCTTTGGTTGGCTATTTATTGTATTGAATTTATTTGTAAAATGGCTTGGGCTGTTTTGAACTACCATGACTGAAATATTTCAGTCATGGATTCGATCTCTAAATCGATTCCTAATCCACTAACTTATGTTAGTTTTACCAAAGGCAATCCCCGTTGCACCAACGGTTCTGATATTCAACGCAGCGTTAAATACCACGGTCCATGGACCGATCCACGATGATCACATATCCAAGACCTTAATTTGGCAGTCTTTTACTTCTTTCTTTTTGAACCATTCTTGATTATCGCAATGATTCTTTGTTGAAGTCAAGAAGAGAGCACAAATCCTTTTCATACTCAGATATCCACCTTCAGGTTTCATCTATCCATACTATTAGTTTCTTTTTCATAGTATATATACTTTGTCAGACAAATATATATTTTAGTGTATATTTGGAGGGTGTAAAAAAGTGTGGAGTTTTTTTCGATTTTTGAAAAAAAATCGAAAATCATCATGTGCCTTTATTTTACTAAAACATCCTCTACACAAAAACCATACTCAAAAAAATACACTTGAAATCATACTTAAGGTGAAAATAGCCAAGAATAAAATAGTAAAATTTAAATATAAGAAAGGACAGATAGTTAAACATGACAATAATAAGCAAATCTGCCCTTGTTAATAATATTGGTTCTATCCAACTTAAACTTTTTGATTTTTCGGATGAAAAAATCGATTTTAAAAGTAAAGCTGAAAAATATGCCATTGCTGGATAAAAAGAAAAATATCAACCATAAGATCAGTATTCTTGATAATGGGAAGTATGGAATGT
>JAITEE010000137.1 GCA_031282205.1 Candidatus Methanovirga aequatorialis
TTTAATAATGTACTGCAGGATATGCAGGAATTCTAAGCTTGTGCTACTATGGCTCGTTGGAGCTATCTAAGCAAGAAACTGTAGCTTAATACTGAATTGTATTAGAGAGCAAGAATCTCTGTCTGATTTTTTAGAGTTTTCAGTCGGAGAGTATGTCAAAGATTAAATAGTTGTAAATGATATGTTGTTTAATTGTAATTGATTCAATTAATTAAATTTGGGTTTAATTGTTTGTTAATAGATTCAACATTTAATTTAAGATCTACGATATAATAATGGATATCCACGATATTTAGATTTATTATCAATAAATCAATTACTTCAAACCAGATTAAAATATCCAATTGAACTTTAAGTTCATGGAGGATTTACATGACACAAGATATAGTAGAAGCAGTGAAGAAGGCTAAAGAACAATCAAAGCCGCGGGACTTCACACAATCCATTGATATAATCGTGAATATCAAGGATTTGGATGTCAAAAAACCAGAAAATCGGTTTGATGAAGAAGTTTCCCTCCCTAACGGCCGTGGTAAAGATGTGAAAATAGGATTTATTGCTGATGGGGAGTTGGCTGTTCAAGCTAAAAGTGCTGGCATTGATCTTGTTATTGACAAAGTTGGATTAGAAGAAATAGGTAAAGATAGAAAACAAGCTAAAAAGTTGGCTAATCAATACGATTTCTTTGTAGCTCAGGCTGATATGATGCCTTTGGTAGGTAGGTTTTTAGGACCCGTTCTTGGGCCTCGTAAAAAAATGCCTAAACCAGTACCATTATCCATTAAATTAGAGCCTTTAATTGAGAGATTAAAGTCTACTGTTAAAATTGGTATTAAAAGTCAAGCTACAATTCAAACTTTAGTTGGGACTCAGGACATGTCAGACGATAAAATAGCTGAGAACATTGAAACTGTTTTAGCTACACTAGATCAAAATTTAGAAAAAGGTAGAAGCCAAATAAAATCCATGTTTATTAAGACGACTATGGGTTCAGTAGTGAGGGTGATTTAATGGCTCATGTTGCTGAATGGAAGAAAGAAGAAGTTAAAGACATTAAATCCTTAATTGATTCTCATGGTGTAGTAGGTGTTGTTGATTTGTTAAACATACCAGCTAAGCAGATGCAACAAATGAGAAAATCTTTAATAGATAAAGCTAAAATAAAGATGTCTAAAAAGAATCTGATTGACTTAGCATTTAAGGAGTCCGATAGTAAAATGAATATTACGGAGCTTGCCCCTTATATGGAAGGGCAACCTGCAATAATTTTCACGGATTTGAATCCTTTCAAGCTCTTTAAAATTTTAGATAATAGTAAGACTCCCGCTCCTGCTAAGGTAGGGGCTATTGCCACGGCAGATATTGTGGTTCCTGCAGGAGACACGGGGTTTGAACCAGGTCCGTTTCTTGGCGAACTTCAACAAATAGGGATACCTGCTAAGATTGATAAAAAGAAAATTGTTGTCTCCAAAGACACGGTTGTTGTTAAAGTAGGGGAAGTTGTTTCTAAAAATGTTGCAAACGCATTAATAAGAATGAATATAAATCCGATGGAAGTAGGTATTAATCTTAGAGCGGTTTATGAAGATGAGACCATATATACTTCTGATCTTTTAAATATTGACGGCGATAAAATCATTCGAGATATTAAATCCGCTTTCCAATCTGCACTTAATCTATCTATTAATGGCTCTATACCTACAAAAGATACCATTTCTCCAATCATTAATAATGCCTTTAACAAAGCTATGAGTTTAGCTATTAATGCAACCATTGTTAATGATAAAACTTCAGAAACATTAATATCCTTGGCTAACTCTAGAATGTTATCTCTTGCATATCAACTAACTAACGTTGAAAATGCTTTAGACGAGGAATTATTGAATAAAGTTTCAAGGATTCCTGTGACATCCACCACTACAGTTAGTGAAGAAGAATCTAATAACAATGATGATGAAGAAGAGGAAGAAGAATCAACTGAAGAAGATGTGACAGCTGGTTTAGGGGTTCTTTTTGGATAAGATTTAAATTCTTAAAATTTTTGATTTAAATTATAAAAATTTAATTGATTAGTTGAAGTGACCATAGATAAAATATAATTGATAAAACTACAAAGGTGAAAAACATGGAGTACATATATGCGGCTATGTTGCTACATAGTGGGGATAATGAAATTAACGAAACGAACGTTAAAAGTGTAATTGAAGCAGCAGGAATTGAAGCAAGTGATGTAAGAATTAAGGGTTTAATAGCAGCTTTAGAAGATGTTGATATCGATGAAGCTATTGAAACCACGGCATTAGCAGCTGCACCAGCAGCTGGAGGCACAGCACCTACAGCAGAAGAAGAAACTCTTGTTCAAGAAGAAGAGGAAGAAGAGGAAGAGGAAGCATCTGAAGAAGAAGCTGCGGCTGGTTTAGGAGCATTATTCGGATAACTCTTTTAATCCTTTCTTTTTTTATTTTTTTATTATATTTAATTTAAAGGATGGATATCATAAAAAAATAAAACAGTCATGGTTTTTTTTGATAAGATTGAGACACGTTCCTTTTTTATTTTTTCCTTTTTTTTATCACTTGAGTCGTGGCCAAAAATCAAATTTTTAAAGATTTTGCTAAATTTAATTCCAATATTTACTCTTTAAATTTTATTTAATCCATAAATTTATCATAATTATAAGAATATAGTTATAATAAAACTTTAAATTGAATTTTAATGTGATTTCAACGATTAAATTTAAAATAAAGAAATTCAAAATTTTAGTGAAACGACTTTTGGCCACGACTCCACTTTTTTTATAACAATTTTAAATAAAAATTTGGTCATGGTGTAGATCGACTTATTGAGTTGTACAATATAATCTAGAAATAACAGTCGACTTACAACATGTTTGTAACGATGTTTAATGATTGTTTACAACTTAAATTCACGATTATTTAGAATTTTAAATAATAGATACGGATTACTATGTCAAATGGGTTAAAAGAGTTAGGTTATAAAAAATATAAATGTATAACTTGTGGAAGAGAATTTTGGGCTATGAGTAAAAGGGATACCTGTGGTGATGCTCCGTGTGATGAGTATAGTTTCATTGGAAATCCTGCAACAGAGAATAGCTATGATCTTCATGAAATTCAAAAAATATTCATAGAATTTTTTGAAAGTAGAGGTCATACATACATATCACGTTATCCAGTTTTAGCTAAAAGATGGAGAGATGACGTATTTTTAGTTGGTGCTTCCATATACGACTTTCAACCATGGGTTACATCAGGTTTAGTTGATCCTCCTGCTAATCCTCTTACCATTGCACAGCCTTCAATTCGTTTAAATGATGTTGATAACGTTGGTAGAACTGGAAGACACATGACTTGCTTTACAATGGGTGCTCATCATGCATTTAATAATGAAAAAAATGAAATTTACTGGAAGAATTATACGGTCAAACTTTGTCATGACTTCTTTGTAAATATTGGAATAGATCCAAACGAGATTACTTTTATTGACGCATGGTGGGAAGGCGGTGGAAATGCTGGATCATGTTACGAGGTATGTGTAAGAGGTGTTGAACTTGCTACATTAGTTTTTATGGAATATAAAATCCTTTCTAATGGAGATAAAGAGGAAATACCCAATAAAACAATTGACACTGGTTATGGTTTGGAAAGAATAGCTTGGATTTCACAAGGAACACCAACTGCTTATGATTCATGTTTTACTCCAATAATAAATAAATTGAAGGCTTTAGCAGACGTTCATGTTAGTGAAGATATTCTATCCGCCAACGCTCAATTGGCTGGAATGATGGACATTGAAACTTTTGCAGATATTCGATTACTTAGAGAAAAGGTTGCAGATAAATTAAACATGTCAATTGACGATTTATTAGATTCAACTGAGCATATGGAAGCTATTTATATTATTGCAGATCATACTCGATGTCTAACCTTCATGATAGCTGATGGAATCATACCTTCCAACGTTAAAGAAGGATACCTAGCAAGATTGATTATCAGAAGAACCATCAGATTTATAAAAGACCTTAATCTAAAAGAATCACTTTCAGATGTTATGGAAATTCAACTAAAATATTTAACAAAATTCTACGATGAAATTGAAAAACAAAAAGAACATATAATGAACATAGTTAACATTGAAGAGTTAAGATATTTTAAAACTATTAAAAAGGGAAAGAAGATTGTAGAAAGAACCATTAAAACCCTTAAAAAAGCAAATAAAAATGAAATACCAATAGAGACACTCATGGAACTCTATGACGTACATGGTATGCCACCTGAAAACGTGGCTGAAATTGCTTTAAAGAAGAATTTTAATGTGAATATCCCTGATAACTTCTTTACTTTAATAGCTGATTCCCACACCATTGAAATTCAACCTAAAAAACGGTCTTTAAATATTAACTATCCTAAAACTGAACTCATATTCTACGACGACTTTAAGAAATCTGTGTTTAATGGTGAGATCATTGGTGTGGAGAAGATTGAAGATGAAATTTATTTAATTTTGGATAAAACAGCTTTTTATCCTGAAGGTGGAGGTCAACCATCAGATATTGGAAAAATTAACATCGACGATATAGAGATGGATGTTGTTCACGTTGAAAAGACCGATGAAGTTGTTCTACATAAAATATCCACGGATTTAGATCTTGACTTTTTCACCAACAAAGTGAACTCGAACGTTACATGTGTCGTTGATTGGTCAAGAAGAATTGCACTTGCAAGAAATCACACGGCCACTCACCTTATTATTGCAGCAGCTAAAAAAGTTTTAGGTAATCATATTTGGCAAACAGGTGCTCAAAAAGGATTAAAACATTCTCGTATTGATTTATCTCACTATAAACGCATTTCACAATCTGAAATTAATGAAATCGAAAAAACAGCCAATGAATACGTTATGGATAACCTTGAAGTGGACACTGAATTCATGAGTAGAAACGACGCAGAGAGCACTTATGGACTGACTCTTTATCAAGGAGGAGTAGTTCCAGGATCGATGATTAGAGTTGTAAAGATATGCGGACCTGAATTGAAAAGTGAGAACTCCCATAAACAAGACATTTTTAATAGTTTTCTCGATGTTCAAGCTTGTGGCGGAACACATATTCTTAAAACTGGGGATATAGGACTAATTAAAATAAACAAAACTGAAAGAGTTCAAGATGGTGTAGAAAGAATTGATTTTTCAGCGGGAATATCTGCAATATCATCTATGCAAGGAAATGATACCTATCTAAGAGAAAGTAGTGAAATTTTTAAGGTCACTCCTGATTCACTACCTAAAACATGTGACAGATTCTTTAGAGAATGGAAATCTTTTAAAAATGAAATCAAAAAATTAAAATCAGAAATAGTGAATCTTAAAATTAAGGACTTGGAGAATAACATAGTTAAATACAAAGATTTAAATATGCTGTCTTCCATTTTAAAAACTGATATTAAAGGATTACAAAAATTAGCCATTGATTTAACTAAATCCAAAGTTGATATTGTGGTCTTAGCCAATAACGATGGAAAGGTTGTTGTATCATCATCTAAAATAGCCATTGAAAATGGATTTAAGGCTGAGGATATAATGAAAAAATTAGCCATTGAACTTGGAGGTGGAGGAGGTGGAAAAGAAACTCTTGCTCAAGGCTCAATTTCTAAAATTTATAAAATCAAGGAAACATTTAATTCATTGGATAGAATATTGGAATCATTTTAACTTTAAAGAGGATTTGATTCATTTTTGATAGCTTTAATCTATTTTAAGATGAATCTATTCTTTTTTAAATTAGATTTTAAGAAGTTTAAGATTTCTTCTCCTTCATCGGTAAGTTCGTATAATCTTCCTTTTGTTTTTTCTTCATTTAAACATTTTACAAGATTTTCAGTTTTTAATTCCTTGAGAACCTTACTCACATGATTGATTCTAATGTTCACTTCTTTAGATATCTCTGATGGAGTTTTAATATCATGACCTATAGAGAATAAAATGGAATTTCTATATCTTGATGCCTTTATTAATGCAACTTTTTTTATGGATATATTTTTTTCATTTTCCATACAATAAAATTATCATAATTTTAAATTATCTTAACTACAACTTTAATACATTTTTAGTACAATTGGCAATGACCATATTTAATTTACATTTTTTGATACATTACAGAGAATTTCTAAGAACTATTTTTTCAGACCTGTCAAATTATTTTAAGCAATCGACTTTTAATTAGATCATAATATTTTATGGACAAAATATCATGAATAGTTTATAGTGATAAATGTTTATCAATTATTAATCTAATTATTTCTTATAAAAATTCTCTAAATTAAATTTAAATAGATTATATTGGATATTGATATTTTATAATTGACAAACTTTACCAAAACCATTATAATTTAAAAATTA
>JAITEE010000215.1 GCA_031282205.1 Candidatus Methanovirga aequatorialis
TAAAGTTTGTCAATTATAAAATATCAATATCCAATATAATCTATTTAAATTTAATTTAGAGAATTTTTATAAAAAATAATTAAATTAATAATTGATAAACATTACCATTATCACTATAAATATTAAAAAGGTTTGGATCTAAACTCATAGAAGATTATATGTACTACTTCCTTTATCAATATCTAAAATAGCTACTCTTTCAGCACATGCGATACAGGGGTCTGATGTTGCGTAGGTTGCAACGGCATCTGATACCGTTGCCACATCTTTTAACATGTACTTTGCACAGGAGTCAATGTTCATAATACTCGGTGTTCTAATTGAAATTTGTTTTATTAGATTCCCATTGGTTTCAACCATGTATAAAACTTCACCTCTTGGTGCTTCGTTTCTCCATTCACCATAGCCTGACTTGATCTCAACATCGACTCTGATATCACCTTCAGGTAAGTTTTCAATGGCCTGTCTAATTAAGTCAATTGATTGTGGTATTTCATCAAATCTGTTCATCGTTCTTGCAAAGTTATCTCCTTCTCTTCTCCAAATAGGTTTGAATTGTAGATTTTCACGGTAGGTATGATGTTTTTCTCTTAAATCATGTTTTAAACCAGATGCTCGTCCTATAGGTCCAACAGCTCTTCCTTTTAATGCTTCTTCTTTGGTCATTCTCCCAACTTTCTTTGATCTTAAACCTACAATAGGACCGTTTTCAAATATTCCAACGTATCTATCATGATTTTTTTCAACTGCTTCGAGTTTTTCAAGGATTTGTTTGATATGGGTCTCTTTAGCATCCATTCTAACTCCACCAACTACATTCCAGCCCATATTAACTCTGTTTCCTGTTAAAAGTTCAATAGCATCCATTACATGTTCCCTTTGAGATAACATATACATAAACAATGTTTCATGTTCTATTGCTTTAAAAAATGTTGAGTTAGCTAAATAATGGCTTTGAATCCTATCTAATTCATTTGTAATAACCCTTAGAAATTGGGCTCTTAATGGAGATCTAACATCAGATATTTTCTCAAGCACTTCAGCAAAGGTCTGTGTGTGTTCATAGGAACAAATTCCACACACTCTTTCAGCTAAATAAATACATTTTTGCCATGGTTTACCTTCCATGATCTTTTCTATTCCCCTGTGAACGTAGCCCAAATCTATTTCAGCATCGATAACCTTTTCACCCTTAGTCTTAAGTTTCAATCTTAACGGCTCTTTTAAACTTGGATGGACTGGACCGATAGGTAATATCATTTTCTTTCCCTCCCTCGATCTGCAATCGCATCAGGACCAATGGATAGAATAGCTTCCAATATTTCACTTGGTCGTGGAGGACAACCATATATTTCTGCTGCAACAGGAATAAAATTAGATACAGGAGCATGGACTCTTCCTCCTTCCTGATTAAAAACATCGCCTGATACTGGACAGTTTCCAACACAAACAACCACCTTTGGTTCTGGAACCTTTGAGTATATTCTTTTTATGTTATCTATCCATTGCTGTGTGACTGCACCTGTGACTAAAATAACGTCTGCTTCACGAGGATTGTTATGTATGTATATTCCATACTGTTCTATATCATATCGTGGAGAAAATAATGCGACTAATTCAACATCACATCCATTACATCCCCCACAATTTACAATACAAACATTTATTGAACTTCTTCTTACTACGTTTTTTAGATATTGGAACATTATTTTTTTTTCCATTTGTTTATTTTAAAGTTATTTATTTTATTATTTCTTCAGGAGTTTGTAAACTTCTTTTTTACCAAATTCTAGGACTCCATCATATTTTTCTCCATTGGCTATTTTGGTCATTAATTTAGATTTAAGATCAAAATAATCATCGTTGTTAATTATTCCAAGAACGTCCACAAACCAACACAGTTTCAAGTCACAGTTTAGCTTTTCCATTAAACATTTAGGTTTAGCCGATTCATAGGTGGAGTGTAACGCTTCTAAACTTGACATATCTAATTTATCCATCAGTATATCTTCAAATTCTTTAACAGGTATTTTTAATTCATCAGATAAAGGAACAATAACATCCTTTTCCCATCGAAAACTATGAATAATCCGGCTTTTCATTGTTTTTAAATCTTTATCCATTTCAATCATTACTTTATAATAATAAGTGTTTAATAGTATAAATAGCTATTGAGAATAATATCCCAATAACAGTTTCATATCTACCATATCCTGGTCTCATTCCAAGTACAAAAGCTATTAAGAAGAATCCAATTGAAGTATCAAAAAGATGCAAACGGTTTAAAGAGGTGTTTACCACTAACACCCATCCTAAGATAGCCATTAGTAAAAGTGGAACATTTATGTTACTGCGAACAAACGGTTCTCCATGTTGTCTATAGCTAAATAAAAGACCTGCAACAGACCCAGCAATAAAGGTTAATATGTATATTAAATATATGATTTCGTTCATTTAAGCCACTCTTTAGGAGTGTTGTTATGGTACGTCTATAAAAAATAATAATAAAAAATGTTAACAGTGATGAAAATAGGCATACATTCGTTTGAAAGTTTTTTAAAATATTTAAAAGCGTTTCTAAACATAGTTTAGCATGCTATATTCTTTTAATACAGAACATGATTAATTGTTTAACTTTAACACTTGTAACAAACGTCTTTAAACAAGCGAATCAAAGATTGATAATCAAATTTATATTCTTTAGAACCTTTTATAGCCACATTAACTTGTTTGAAATTAGCTTTAACACCAGTTGGAGTACTTACATTGTATCCAGCCACAAATGGTAAAGCTTTAAGTTCATCTATAACCTCATCCAATTTTTCATCTACATCGCTTCTAACATTGAATACTACGTTCATACTATCACCTTTTTTTAAAATTAGAAGGCAAGTTGAAAAATCTTGCGTTCTAATTTTAGTAGATGTGTTGGCCATGATAGGAGGAACCTTTTTAAAACCCCTATCATGCTATGTGTTTCATGGAGTTTACTCAAATGATACAGAAGTGCTCCTTCATGATAAAGAGATTGGTTGTAGGTTGGTTGTGGAATTTTATCACTCATCGGGAGAGATTCATTTAAATAGAATCACATCTTATCCATTTTTTTTTAATTTTCATGAGGTTCCAAATGAAATTACATAACTTGTACTTGTTATGAAAATCCACCACCTACGTAATGAGTATTTTTATCTTTCTTACCATATAAAGATATCCATGAAAATTTAGTTTTTATCAAGTGTACATTATAGAACTTTAAATTTTTGAATTCCAGTACGACCTTGTAGTGCCCTGATCTGTGATTTGACTTTGATAACATTGGTTTTGCTAAAAATACATAAAAATATGTTTTTTTATGTCGTAGGAAAAGATTTTGAAATAGAAGATCATTTAAGCGTTGATGAACTTAATTGTGTTGTGATTTCTTCTAACATTCCATAGTTGATAATATAAATTGTGATGGGCGAAAGTGATACTTTGAAGATTTTTAGGAGTGTTATTTGGTTAATAATGTTCATTTTCTAACACAAATCAAAAATTGATAGATTTGTCAAGGAAAAAGACTTTAGATATGAACGTTCTATATTCACTACTTACCAGTTTTTGAAATCTTTCTTTAAATCAAATATTCAATCGATATAAATAATAGTTTAGTGTTTAGATATAATTTAATTAGCTCTAATTTTAATTATTTTTTATATAGGCTTGTATAAATATATTAATGATACCATTATAAACACAAGAGCTATGAAAAATACTATCCTTTCTAAGTTTTCAGCTATGTGACTAAATTTAGGATAAACTTGTAGTAAGATTAATATTAAGAAGACTATTCCTAAGATTAAAATAGCTAAGATTTCCATGGATTGTAACAGTGAAACTACGGTTCCAAGTACAATAATTCCAATAGCTACAAAGGATGTTAATATTACAAGACCTTCTTCTTTATTCATGGTATCTCCTTTTATTAATTCTTTACTTATTTACTCTTTAAATATAAAATTTTAATTCTTATATTGTTTTTACATATTTTATTAAAAAACAAAAAACATTAACAGTAATGAACCTAAAAGTCCTATTAATGCCATTGAGATTTGAGACATTACAGAATGATTTGGATTCAATATTGGAGTTGTGGCGTTGATCAACCCAGTTAAAAATGCAATGACTAACATACCCACAACGTATGATAAAACTGATAAATTTCCAAAGAATATGGTTAAAAACATCCATGAGAGCATATACCATGATATGGAATCGGATAACATAATGTACCCTCTCATTAAACCAAAATGTTCTGTTTCATATCCAGAAATTATGTCTTTTCCTTTTGTAATCCCAAATGGTGAATATGGTGATTTTGAAAGTATTAAAACAAACAATACAATAGCCACTAATGGTAATTTCAATATTAATGGGCCATGAATACTTTGATAGTTAATAATATCACTAATGTTCATTGAACCCACTTGAAGATAGATAATAGCTATTACTGCAAACAATGGAAGTTCAGATGAGGCTGAAAAAACTGCTCTAACACAACTCATTTTCCCGTAAGGTGAACCAGACGATGAACCTGCGTTGTGTTCCACAATCTTATAAACCGCATAGATCGCAAATAGTAATAACAACGATCCTTTTAAAACAGGACCAATAATAATGGCTGCTATCCATATTCCACATAAAATACATACTATTGATAGGTAAAATGGCATAGAAGCTGTTTTTGGAAATGCAGTTTCTTTGAAGAAGAATTTTAAAGAATGTAGAAAATATTGTATAATTGGAGGGCCTGGTCTAAGCTGTATCCTTGCCATGATTTTCCTATGAAATCCTAATAAAATACTACCAAAAAGAAATGATATTAAAACGTTTATAATTATAATTGCCATTAAATTCATGCTAACCACCATCAGAGACAGAAAGTTTTGATCATTTTTTTAAAGTTTGGTACTAATATCCAATGAACGGTTCGTTTATTCTATCTTCTTCTTCATCTTTTTCAGGTGTTGCCATAGTTATTAAACCTAATGAAAGAATGAATAATGGAATAAATACAATAGCTATACTGTAAACTATCCAACTTTCAGGATTAAATATTAAACAATATGATATAAGTAACGTTGATATTGTAAGTGTTGTGTATCCATATTTGACTAAATCCCTCATTTTTTCAACCTAAATTACATTTGTTATAATTTCTTTTCCTTGATTGTACACTCTAAAGATTAATCTTTTTTACAACAGTGTAGTTAATCTTTATTTTATTTATGTAATAATCACTAAAAGTATTTCAATTGCTCTGATTATCATGAATAATGAACTTAAATGTATTATTAATATGAATGGTGAACCTGGGGTCCTAAACATTTCTGCTTTAGTGGCGAAAAATGGTGCTATACCTGTTTCTCCAGCCACTCCAATTAACAACAAGGTTGATCCAAAGAGAACCATTGAATTGGATGTGAATTTTGCTAACTCGAAGAAACTTAAAGTTCCTGTCGCTGCTAAAATTATTGCCCCCCCACCAAATAAAGGTAATGACGCCATCATAGCTATTAAACCATATTGAAATGCTGCATCTAAAACATCAATTTGTTTAACAGCTGAGACTATACCAACGTTAACTACTCCAGTTAAGGCAACGAACAATATGAAGTTAAACAAGTCACCTGTAATCATGGCACCTGCTGTAGCTATTCCGCAAATAATAGCTAAAAATCTTCGAGCTTTAAATTCAGCAAGTCCAACCTTTAACTCATTATCCTTTAAATCACCAAAACTTGCTTCAACTTGAGTTTCAGTTCTACTGATAGCTATTAAAAAAGTAAACGTTAGTACTGCTATAAACATGAACAGGTGTAGTGGAGTTAAATATAGAACAATATCTCCTAAGGGTACAATACCCATTAAATCCCCACCTAAACTTCCAAGATCCATTTTTACTCCCCCCAAACTTTTTAGAAAAAAGTTTGATCAAAAAGGATTTCTCTTCGAGAAATCATGAAACACTGTTTGTCTCCATCTCCAAACTTTTTTTTAAAGGTTTTGGTTTATTCTCTTTTAAACTCTTCTCTCATCAGTGTACCTATCAATCCCATTTTAGAGGCTACTTTAAGTAGTAATCCACATGCAGCTAAAAATAGGCTTAATAACCATAAATCAGGTGTTATAAAGAATAGTAGGAATCCTACTATCCATAAACACCATGCAATACCTGAAATGGCTCCAATACCATCAATTAGGACAATTGGTAATCCTTTTGCTTTTCTTGACAACACATATAATAGTATGCCTCCACCAGCCACTACACCACCAGTAAATCCAGTTAAAAATATACCATATCCTATTAACAGTAGCGATAGGAAGTTAGGAGCCGTTGTCATGACTTCCATATCAAAAACGTAGGGTGTTGGAAGTAGTGAACTACTTTTTCCTTTTTTCCTCATTTCTCGTGAGATTAGAATCTCAGATATCGCTAATATTTCTGCGAGTTCAACAACTAAGCCAGGTAATATAAGTGCCTCGGCTAAATCTGTTCCAACTGCACCAACAACTATTAACATGGCTAATCCAACTATATCAGTAAGTATTAACACATGAATATCACTTTTGTTGATGGCTATTCCTACAAGTCCAACGAACCCTACAATGAACCCAGTGTAGATTGCAGGTAAATACAATGAACAGAATATCTGTGGAACAAATTCAGGTACTAACATTTAATATTTCTCCAATGGTTAATCATCCTCTTCTTTTCTATTCATAGTGAAATTTAAGGCCAACCAAGAGGCAATAACAAATGACATCATTAAAATAGTTGACTCTAATATTGTGTCAAAGCCTCGAGTGTAATATAATATCTCATCTATTAAACCTCCAGGTGAGGAGTAAATTGATGTTCCAAAATATGGTGAGTTTTCCTTAATGTTATAAGCTATTGGTGACATATACGAGTTTATCATGCCGATTTTTTCACTGAAACAAGGATACTGTGCAACCGTAATTCCAGGTTTTTGCAATATTTCTCCTCCTCTATCATAAGGTGCAATTCTATCACCATCAAGCATCTGTTCTTGAGGAGCTGGTCGTGGATAAATTTGATCGTCATTTAAACTAAAAGGTACAAGTAATCCAACTACTAAGAACAAGCCTAAGATCAATGCGAAGATTCGTGGGATCCTATCAGGATTTGCTAGCTTATTCCAAAACTCACCTAAACCCATAATTCAAACTCCATTTTATACTTCAGCCCCAATTTCCTCTAAACGAGTGATTGCTCTAAGTAAAATTAGAGAAATAACGACACTTGTTGCAACAAAGGTTAAAAGAGCAAGTGTGTGATTGTAGGTTAAAAGCATTAAAGATATTCCAACACTTGGAATTTCAGTATTTAAAGTTCTAACGATAGGGTCTTTAACTCCAGGACCCCACACAGTTGCTAAACTTCCAATTATAGTTAGAGTACAACCAGTATAAAACCAAATATTTAATTCAAACGTGACCATCATCTTCATCCTCTTTTTTATTTCTTATTTCACTAACTTTAATAAGAGCAAGTAAAAAAACAAAAATTGAAACTGGATTTAAAATAGCCATGATAAAAGCCACATCAAGGTATTTAAATGAAACAACAGCCCCAAATAACCCTCCTTCCAATAAAGACAACATGATTATCTTATCTAAAGGTTCAACTAAAAACATTATACCCAACGCTCCAATAATCATTAAAACAATTGAAACATTTGTCAAAGTTATAAAATCCAATATATTCATTTCTTTTCCTCCAAACTTTTTAAAAAAGTTTGATCAAAACTCTTAAACTTTCTCATAAGAAAAAAATTTTAATCAAACCACAGACATTTAAAAATGGAAAATCGAATAGCCATCCCAAATATTTTTGATCAAACTTTTGCTGCTAAGTGAACTTAGAAGAATTTATTCTTCGCTTCTAAAAGTTTGAAGGTAAATACTATTGCATTGGATGATATTGTGGATGTTATGAAAAATGTTGATCCTACGATAAACCCAAACGGAGTGTTGATGTATATGGCCATTAGTGCCGATAGACCGAAATCTACAACGTTTATATAAAGAACTTTTTCAACCATATTTTTAGTTATAAAAGCTCTCATAGCCATTAAAATAATTATTATTCCAATTATTTTTTCTATCATAGAATCAACTGTTAACCTTCATTTTAATTTGGTTTTTCTATTTAATCTCTTGGCTATTGATCCTAAAAGTTTAGATGAGCTTGAATGGTCTAAGCCTTGAATTGTGGTGATGGCTATTACCATACCAGCTACAAACATCAGTGGTGTCAAGCCTATATATGAACCTAAGGTTACTATGATCGTTGCTGATAATGCTCCCGTTGTTCCAGCATATCCAGGATCAGCACATAATCTATTACCAATGTAGACTATTAAAGTGGCTATTAAACCACCTTGAAATCCTAAGAGCATCACACCCATTGAGGCGATTAATGTTCCTGCTGAGGCGTCAGGAGAACATAAAATATTTCCTTGGAAAAATCCTCCAGATAGATCTCCCCCCCTTTTTTTTATTGAGTAACCTACAATCTCGGCTCCCTTAACACCAGGTGCTTCTGGTAAGCCGAAGTACGTATCAATCACTACAAAGTTTATCCAGGAGATAATTGATGCAATGATCACTCCAACTATTTCATTCATTTGATTCACCAATGTTAGGTTTAGGAAATATATAATCAAATAGATATTTTACAGATAATCCAGACAAAATAGCTATTATAATAGCTAAAACAGTGCCATCACAAATCCAAAAGAAGTTTATTGAGTAGATAATAGCTAAAAGTCCGATGGTTATTATTGGTGTTGGAAATAGTGCACTCGTAGTCCAAGAAAATCTTCTTGGTTCCTCTGGAAGTAGAGGTAACTTTAATGTTAGAGCCACTGTTATAGAGACGATAATAGCTATTAAATAATTTAGGAGTATATACATTTCTGTGATATTAACTATCATTAGGTACCATATGGTTTGTTTTTATATAACTATTATCATTTAAACTTGTTTAGTCATATAAAAACTTTTGTAGAAAAGAGTTTCTATAAACTCATAATTTTCCATGAATTTGAACTCTTTAATGAAGATAGTTTCTATAAACCTCACTTTTGTTGTTAGAAAATCTTTGATCATTACCGAAGGTAATTTAGAGAAGTTTACTTCTCGTTTATTGCGAAATGAATTTAGGAAACAGGAAATAAATTCCCTTTTCGTTCTTAAATTTATTTTCCGTTTAAATTTAAAGTCCAAATTAGAAGATTTAAAATTCTAAAAATTAAAAGATTCTGAACTACGTTATATATTTTATGGTTCTACTATATAAATTTTTCAAAAAGATTTGGGTTTTTATCAAATGACTTTTACATCATCTTCTTTCTATATTAACTTATCCTATTTGATTTTTGTTAGATTTTATATTACCTTTAATTTTTAGCTATTTTCTTGTATGTTTAAAATATGAGATAGTGTTTCCTATATTTCATTTAGATAATGATCATAGAATTGACAAGGAAACATTGATAAAAAAATATGGCAAATTACCAATTATAATGATTTTGGTAAAGTTTGTCAATTTTAGTGGATTAAGTTCAAATGTTGTTGTGTCCATTTTTTAGCACATTTTGTCTGTTTTAAAAATTTTTCAAAACCTTCAACAACTTTTTCCTTTATTTTATTAATGTTTTCAAGAATATTAGGTGATAAATATCGATTATACATGTTTTTTCTTCGTTTTTTTTAAAAAATTGAATAAAGTCCATGTTATACACTCTTTATTTGATTTTTCTAAGAGTTCTATATGACTTTCGCCATTTGGAGCATGATAAATTATTGTATTGGCTCTTTCCTTTGATAAATTTTTTTCAATTATATTTTTCTTCAAAATACCAGATTCTTTGTGATATTATCTTTATTTTGAATATGATCTTGTCCATAAAAACGAAAATAAGGTCTTTTTGTAGATTTTTTCTTTTTTTAACTCTTTTTTTATTTCTTTTACTTGGTTATGAATATATTTCTTCGGCGTGTTCTCCTTCTTCAATATTTTTTTATGTAAGGGTTTTCCATATTTAGCACTAATACTTCTTAAAACAGTTGGTAACCAGGATACTGCATAATCTATATTCCATTTATTTTCTATATGCTTTTTTTATTTGATTAGTGGTCTTTAAACCAAATTTTATAATATCTTCTTTAAGTTCTTTTTTGTCGTCTTCTGTTAGTTTCGATGGTCTACCATCACTCCAATTATGTTTTATTCCGTTAATTCCAGATTCATTCCAGTTTTCTAACCATTTAAGACCAGATTCATATCTGTAACCTATTATTTTCAGTAGTTTCAGCTATTGTTTTAAATTCATACAGAGCTTTTATAAAATATTAGTTTTTTCACGATCTCAGAATCATGACTTTTCCTGATAATATCTTATTATTTCATCTATTTGTAATATGTTTGATGAGAATTTTCTGACTTTTAGGTACTTTCATGATATTTGGAGCATGATATGCTTTAAAATTATTAATTTTCATCATAAACAGTTTTATAATAAGTTATTTATAAACTTTACCATAATCACTATAAATTCAATGATTTTTGATTCTCAAAAACAATTTTTGTTATCTCGTGACTTAACTTCAATAAGTTTTGTGTTGGCTATACTGGTATTTTTCGTGTTATTTTTAGTTTTTTCATTGCACTGAGTCGTGGCCAAAAATCAAATTTTTAAAGATTTTGCTAAATTTAATTCCAATATTTACTCTTTAAATTTTATTTAATCCATGAATTTATCCTAATTATAAGAATATAGTTATAATGAAACTTTAAATTAAATTTTAATGTGATTTCAACGATTAAATTTAAAATAAATAAATTCAAAATTTTAGTGAAACGACTTTTGGCCACGACTCTGCACTATTTTTGTAGTTTCGTTTTTAGCAATGTTTTTAATATTGGTTGGAGAATATAATTGTTTTACTTTGATTGCTTGGAATTTAGGCAAACGACTTGTATGTAATGTATTAGCCGAAAAATCTAATAAACAAATTGAAATATAG
>JAITEE010000016.1 GCA_031282205.1 Candidatus Methanovirga aequatorialis
TATAATAGTTTGTTAAGATTTTGTACTTTTAGAATCTAAGAGTTCATGATCATGGAAACATGTTAAATAATGGGTCTACATTCTTTATTTTTTCATGAAAATCTAACACCCTATATAAATAATGCTTTATAATAGTTATGTAAATATTTTGATGATCAATATGATTTTTAAATATGAATATAGAAATAAACTCCATGAAGGAAATGTAACATGGGAGTTAGATAATCAGTACAAGGTTATTGATTGTGAAATTTGTGGATTTAAACATATAGTACCATTTCCTACTGAGGAGTCTTTAAATGATTTTTATAGTGAAGCTTACTTTGAAAAAGATAGAGAGAATTATTTTAATCAAGTTAAAGAAGAGATTAACTGGTTAAATTTCACTTATGAAAACTTTTATGAACTCATTGAAAAACACATGAATCCATTAGGGGGGGGTGCTGAAAAAAAACTTTTAGAAATTGGGTCTGGACATGGTCACTTTTTATTTATGGGAAAAGAAAAAGGTTGGAATGTTTTAGGTTTTGAACCATCAAAAATAGCTTTTGAGTACTCTAAAAGACATGGTTGTAAAGTAATAAATGATGTTTTTAAAACAGATTTAATATCTGAGAAATTTGACTTAGTAATTTTGAATCATGTTTTAGAACATGTAAATGAAGCTCCAAAAATGATAGAAAATATTAAAACTATTTTAAATACTGATAGTTTGTTATTAATAAGTTCTCCAAATGATTTTAATCCATTACAAGTATTTTTACAAAAAGAAAGAGATTTTAATCCTTATTGGATAGCTCCTTCTTTAAATGATCAACCTCCACATCATATAAATTACTTTGACTTTGATTCCGTTGAAAAATTATTAAAAAAGTCAGGATTTGAAGTCTTAGAGAAATCTGTAAGTTTTCCAATGGAATTATTTTTACTTATTGGTAGTAACTATATTAAAAATGAAGATATTGGTAAAAAATCCCACAATTTTGTTAAAAAATTAGAAATGAACTTAAAAGAATATGATGATAAGGTATTAATTGACTTAACAAATCTATTTGTCGAAAATAAAATAGGAAGATCATTTGTTATATTAGCAAGACTTAAATAGTTAATTAAATAAAAATTCATTTACTATATGTCAATTTATTCTATTTCTACATAAGCTTCCATTATTGAAAATGGGGTTCTTTTAATTTTTATGTTTTTTAACCCAAATACTTCTTTTAAAGCTACAGTTTCCCCTGGAAATGCTTCAAGATTAAGTTCGTCGAAATAAAGTATACTTCCTTTGGTTAAATGCGGTTTAATTTTTTCTAAACATTCTTTAGTTGGTTTGTATAAATCCATATCAAACCATGCCATTGAAATTATTGTTTCTGGATGTTTGTCAAGATATTTTTCAAGTTCAATTGTTGCATCACCTTTTATTATTTCATATTTTTTGATGTTTGGTATAGGATTCATTAGTTCATGTTTGTCTAAGATTTTTTCAAGTTCTTTTTCATAATTTTTAGTGACATTATAGTATTTCTTGTCTGAATCAGCACCCCCCCCATTGTTCACCATCCTTTTCATCAAAACCAATAAAACCCTCAAATGTATCAAAACCTATAATTTTTCTACAATAATCATAAGGTTCATAGATTCCTCTTAAAGTTTCAAACAATGCCATATTTCTACCCCATCTACATCCAAACTCCATAATAACTCCAGGAGTATTTAATATTTTTTGGTAGATCTCGTTGACCAATAGTATATGTGTAAAATCTTGTCTTGGTATGTACAATGGAAGATTAGACAACAATTCATTTTCAGGTATAGGAGAATTTCTTAATAATTCTACAAATGCATTTTTATTCTTAATTTCCTTTTTTGTACTATTTCTTATAACATTCACTTCCATAAAATCATCCTTATTTTTAATTTCATTATTTAACTATATGAATCAACTAATTCAGATAAATGTCATTCTTTACTTTATAATATTTAAAATTTCATTCAAATTATTTATTTTATAGTCAGGTCGTACTTCTTCATATCCTTTTTCAGCCCAATAGCTTAAGTTAAGATTTCTATCAATTTGTATGGTTTTTATTCCCAATTTTTTTGCTCCTAAAAAGTCTTTATATGGATCGTCACCAATGTAAAAAGTGTTATCCCCTTTAGAATCTAACAGATCTAAAGCTATTTTGTAGGGTGTGGTGGAAGGTTTCCAATTTTCTTCTCCTAAAACATCTGTATAGATTATAACGTTAAAATATTTAGCTATCTCAAGAGCTTCAATTTTTCTTTTCTGAACAAAAGATCTGCCATCGGTTATAATTCCTAATTTAAAATTTTCTTTTTTTAATTGATTAATTAGATCTAAAACATCATCATAAAGCTTAATATTTGGAACATGGTATCTGTAAACGTATACAAGAGTTAATAAATTTTTTTTTGAATATATATCCAAGTCTTTAAGAAGAATATCAAAAATAAAGCCCCTACCCTTTTTTTTAAAGATATCTTTAAGTTTTAAAAATAGCTCTTCCTTATTTAAATCATATTTTTCACTTAAAAATTTTGAAACCTCTTCAAATCCACTTTCAACGTAGGTTTCTTCAGGATATAAAGTGTTGTCTAAGTCAAATATTATCGATACCATTTTTTCACTTCAATTTATTATCCAGTAATAGCAACGGTTGATTTTATATCACTTTATATCTTTTTCATTGATGAAAAAGTCCTCAACGTATCTGAGAGCAACTAAACCATCCTTAAATTTTCCTAAAATAGGTTCTATCTTCTCCCCATTTAACAATTTCACCAATAGTTCTGGGGAGTTGGCACCCGATCTGAAACTTAAAGAAGCTGCTCCACCAAAACGAGGGTTAATCTCTATAAATTTGATTTCTTTTCCATTAAAAAAACATTGTATTGTTATGTGGCCTTTAAGATCCAGTGCCTTAGATAGTTTAACAGCATTTTTTATTATTACTTCATTGTAAAACGTTTTTGTTACTAAGGATTCCCCTCCCCAAACATTAATACGTTCTCTTGGAACTGCTGATATTACATTCCCATTAAAGTCTGCAAACAAATCTATGGTGTATTCTGGATAATTTACGAACTCTTGAATCAACATTTCTTCATTAAATTTAAGAATCAGTTTTAAATCTTCAAAATTTTCAACTTTAAATGTATTACTTCCACCTTTTCCTATTTTTGGTTTTAAAAATAAAGGAAAATCATTTTTATTTATTTCATTAACATTATCAATGGTTTTTGGAGTATTAAAGCCATGACTTCTACAGAATTCAATGAAAAGTTCCTTATTTTGACATGTTCTTATGGCTTCTAAATCACTTACCATTACTTTAGTTCCAATGTTGTTGAATTTAGCTTTATTTTCTGCAAACAGTGGAAGTTCTTCATCTCTTGTAGGAACTATAAGTTTCACATTAAATTGTTTACAAAAATCCAATAAAAATGGAATAAACTCAGATTCATCACTTCTAGGAAGTAGTACGTAGTCATCTGCAAAGTAAAATGAAGTGGAAAGAGGATTGATATCTCCTACAAACACTCTACCCCCCCCCCTATTCTTTTTAGAGCCTTTTTAAAAGATTTTAATAAAGAAACCTTTCTTGATGAACTTGTTATCAGTACATTCATGTTTTTACTCCCGTCTTTAATCATCATTTCAAACATTCAAAACATATTCTAAAGCCTTTTCTTGATTTAGATCGACTTTCTTTTTTAATTCAAACCCAAGACTTTTAAACATTCTTATTGAATTAACGTTGTTTTCCTTAACCAATCCTTTAACAGTTTTGATATCCTTAACCTTCGATTTCAAAAAATTTAGTGCTTCTTCAAGTATTCCATTGGATAGACCCAAACCCCTATATTTTTTATTAAGTGATATGGAGACGTGACTACTTTGTTTTTCATTTAAATCAAATCTTATCTGTCCAATAATTTCATCATCAAACTCTTTAACTAAAAACAAGGTATTTTCATCAACAACTTTATTTTCAAACCAAGCCTCATGTTCTTTAACGTCAATCCTTTTATTGTTAAATGAATTGTCCCTAACCTCTCTTTCATTTGATATTTCATATACCTTGTAACAATCAGCCATGTTTACCAATCTTAAAACACCATGTTTCATGTAGTACTTGTTTAATGAAAGTTTAACAATTTTACAAGCTCCATACCCATCAACTGCTTCAATTCCTTTGATATGCTTCCTAAATCTTAATTTTTCATCTTTCAATAGCTCAATCTTTTCATGTATATTATTTAAAAGATTAGAATCATTCCAATCACCTGCAAATTCAATGAATCCTTGATTTTCCCATGCTTTAAGATTATTTTCCTGATTGGATATAACATTGATAGCAATGGTTGGGACTCCAACTCTTGCAAGCTCATTTAAAGTCTGTCCTCCAGCAGAAATAGCTATATCCGAGTTCAGCATAAGGTTCAGAATTTTTTTAGAGTCTGGAAAAACGACAACATCTGTATTTTCATCGGCTATTCTTTTTATTTGCCTTAAATCATCATTTATGCTTCCTATGACAAAATTTTTCTTTATTTCACCATACTTATCAACTAAAAATTCCAATATCTTGAAGTTGAGTCGTTTTAAATCAGTTCCTCCTAAAATAATCAGTATAGATCCAATTCTCGAATTGATTTTTTTGTTGGGAACGTTCAAAAAATCTTCTCTTAAAAGAGCGTAGTCACTTCCAAGCAAATAATCCACTTTTTCATCGTTAGGATAATTTAAGTTTTCTGCAGATATTAAAGGATTTACCACCAATCCTCCAGGATAATCAATACGTTTATTATCATCAAGATAAACTCCAAAGGAAACTTTATTTTCAATTTCATTAAAAAGATCATTATTGGCTTGATAAGAGTCTATAACAACTATATCTTCTTTATTAAGCATGTTCAATATGTCATTCTTGTTTTCTATCCAATCAAAATGTTTATAGTCCACTTCCTTTAGAACGCCTTCAACTGAAGAGTCACCGTCCACAAAAAATTCTAAAGGAATGTTTTTAGATTTAAATGACTGATACAAAGATATACATCGTGTAATATGGCCAAAACCCTTTTTTTTACTTCCTTCTGTTAAAATCACGACTTTCATTTTATCAACTTATAATTAAATATCATATTCTTAAAATTTTTCAAAAAAACAAAATAATATCTTCAATTTGTTAGATGAATAATTATCTACTTAACAATCACTTTTAATTTCTTTTGTTTAATGTTTTTATTAATATTCATAAGCCAAGGCCTCTTTTTAAACAGATTTACAACATCAGTCGCACTGAAGTCATTGTCGTCATGATAAAGATAATCAAAAACTGCACATAAAAGCATGTAGTCCTCCTCCGTATCTAAAGTTACTCTTACACCTGGAACACTTAAATCATCGTCTTCAATAGAATTTATATTGAACCGTTCTGGATGTGATTCATAGATGTATGGAGTAACGTGTTCTCTCTCAAAGTCTTCAGTCGCATTTAAAAAAGCTTTTGTAAGTGCTTGAAAGTTTATTACCTCTAGATCAAATCCTCTAATTAATCTTCCATTAAGAGAATTAGAGCTGTAATCTACATTTTTACTTACATGATCCATTATAATATTATCAACCAGCCTACGATCAACACATGGACAATCACTTGTTATTCTTACAACAACATCAACATTGAACATCTTTGCTGATTGGTAGTACCTTTCAAGAACGTTGAACTCGTCACCTCTATAATGGGGAACTTCATTCTTTTTAGCTAATTCAACGATCTCATCATCAGATTTATTGGTGGTCGTGGCTACTATGATCTCATTTAATAGCTCAGATTTTTTTAATCTGTTTATTTCTTGTTCTAAAACCGTTATATCACTATCATAAGGTAAATTTTTTAGAATTTTTCTTGGAAGACGGGTAGATGTGGTCCTGCCCTGAATAATAGCCCCTATTTTCATTTTTTTTATATTTCCTTGAGTTAATCCTTTTAAAGTATAATTAAATCCATTATTTTTTAAAATGATCAATAAAAATTATTTAATTTTGAATTAATAAAATTTATTAAGTAATTATTAAATAGAAAGTAAAACTTATAAATTGAAAATAAAATTTTAACGATTAAAACAATCTAATAGATATTTAAAACTATCTATATTGAGAAAAAACTTTAAAGATTTTTTCTCTCACGTATTCAACGTCTTCATCACTCAACGAAGGATACATTGGAATACTGATCTCTTTTTTGTAAAACTCCTCACTACATGGACAAATTCCTTTTTTATATCCTAAATCATGGTAGTATGGTTGTAAATACACGGGAATGTAGTGTACTTGAACACCAAGTCCTTCTTCTCTTAATTTTGAAAACATTTCTCTTTTTTTATTTTTATACTCGTCTTTTAATAAAATAGGATACAAGTGGTAAGAAGATCTTCCGTTTTCGTTCTCCAATATCGTATCAAAGAAAGGATTATTTTCAAAGATTTCATCGTAGGTTTTAGCTATACCTCTTCTTCTTTTAACAAAATCATCAAGTTTGTTAAGTTGAGATATTCCAAGAGTAGTTTGTATATCTGTAATTCTATAGTTAAAACCTAAATCATGCATCTCATAGTACCAGTCTCCATGACTTTCATTTCTCAAGTTCTCTTTAGTGACTCCATGAGACCTAAAGGCCAATAGTTTTTCATAGTACTCCTCATTGTTGGTTAAAACAGCACCGCCTTCTCCAGTTGTAATATGTTTAACTGGATGAAAACTAAATATAGTCATTTCAGAGTATCTACAAGATCCAATTCTCTTGTTATCGTATTCGGCTCCAATCGCATGTGCAGCGTCTTCAACTACTTTTATATCATTCTCTTCAGCTATTTCATGGAGTGGTTTTAAGTCAACTGGATTTCCACCGTAGTGTACAGGAACTATAAGTTTAGTTTTTTCATTGATTTCTGATTTCACCTTAGAAACATTGATGTTTCCTGTTTTTAGCTCTACATCAGAAAATTTTGGTTTTACATCAAGATATAGTGCAGCGTTTGATGTTGCTACGAATGTGTTAGGTGATGTTATTAATTCATCCTCTCTACTAAGCCCATAGACAAAGTAAGCTCCATGTAAAGCAGAAGTTCCTGAATTGAAAGTAACAACATACTTTGCATTCGTATACTTAGCTAATTTATCTTCAAATTCATTTATTTTTGATCCTTGTGTGATGAAATCCGATTTCAAAGTTTCAACAACTCGTTTTATATCTTCTTCATCGATACTCTGTTTTCCATAAGGTAAAAATTTGATAACATCACCAATTTGTCGATTAAGTCCTTTAATTAATTTTTTCAACACTAAAAAATTTTTAAAACGATTAAAAATATCCAATTTAATTTTATTTAAAGTTGAACTAAACGTTTATTTATTAAATACAGAGACTGAAAACAAGTTTAATAAACGAAAAACAAGTCTTCCTAAGTTATCTTCGATAACAAACGGAAAATCTTCGATTTTCTTCTTGTAAATAATGTTTTATGGATTTTAAATGTTATATTATATCATTTTTCTTTCAGTGAATGTATACTCATCAAGTGTCAGATTTTTCATGAAAAATTCCAGATAGATGGAGAGTCATTTAATGGCTATTTCATGATGATTTTAAGAAGTACAATGAAAATGGTTTAAATTCAAAAATTAGACCTTGTATTAATATACATTCAAAAAATATATAAATTTTACTTAAAATTAATGGATCATTGAAGTCAGCGTATTTTAACGTGCACAACGTGTCACCCACTTATTTCAGTACACAATATCAATCTTCTTTAAAAGATTTTCAATTGTTTTATCGTCAAGCCAAATCTTGTTGGTGTCTGAAGAGTACATAAATCCCTCTTCGACTTTTTTTCCACCGGGTAGTACGTTAATTTTTTCCCACCAATCAAGATTAGGATAAATGATGTAGTAATCATCGTACTCGTAGGTATGTCTAGAGTCCTCTTCTGTAACCATGACCTCATGAAGTTTTTCACCAGGTCTAATTCCAACATCTTCTATTTTACAGCCTTTTTTCATTGCCTCAACCAAGTCTGTGATCTTAAAAGATGGACACTTTTGAACATAAGTTTCTCCACCTTTAGACTCATTAATAGCCTTGATAACCAACTCAACAGCATCATCAAGGGTTATCCAGAACCTTGTCATGCGAATATCTGTAATCGGTAATGTATCCGTTCCACTGTCTAACAAATCTTTGAAAAATGGAATAACAGAACCTCTACTTCCAGATACATTTCCATATCGCACTACACTAAATGAAGTCCCTTTAAAGCCAGTGTAAACGTTCCCAGATATAAATAACTTATCGCTGACAAGTTTTGTAGCACCATAAAGGTTTACAGGACTTACCGCCTTATCAGTAGATATTGCAACTACCTTTCTAACTTTCCTATCTATGGCCACATTAATCACATTTTTTGCACCATCTATATTCGTCTTAACAGCTTCTATTGGATTGTATTCAGCAGCAGGAACTTGTTTTAATGCAGCGGCATGGATTATTATATCCACCCCATCACATGCTCGATATAAACGTTTTTCATCTCTAACATCTCCAATGAAAAATCGAAGTTTTTCTTTTTGTTTTTCAAACTGTTTTTGCATTAAAAACTGTTTATATTCATCACGAGAAAATATTATTATTTTTTTGACATTGTAATTATTTAAAACTCTTTGAATAAATTTTTTACCAAAAGAACCAGTTCCACCAGTAATCAAAATTGTTTCATCGTCTAACATTGAATATCCTTTATAGTTTCTGTAAGTTATAAACCTAAAACTTCAATAATCCTCACTTTTTAGAAGGTTTTCTTATTGAACATTTTGTAAAAAAAAATAGTATTATTAAGTATTAACTGGACTCGTACGTCATACCCCATACAATATATACAAGTTGGTTTTATTAATACTTAAATGTTTTTGTTCCATTCTAAATTATGAACCTATTTTTGATGTTCTATGTCTACAACCAAATCCAATTATAAATTTTTAAATCAAATAAAACATGATTAAATCGTTCAAAATTAGTTATTTACTCTTTTTTTTCCTAATATGTAATATAAAATAAGTTTAAAATCAAAAAAAATTTAAAATATAGTTTAAATAATTTTTTTAGATGATCTATCCGAAAATTTCAAGATTGAACTTAAAAGAAGAACAACAACTGGAAGATTTAGATGATTGATCAGAAAAATATCAGAAGAATCAGGAGAAAAGTGGTGGTTTTGATCGATGAGTATAATAAAGCCATTTTTGATAATATCGGTGATTTGAATTTGGTTGATGATATGCGTATGGAGCTAAACAGTTTTTATAATCTTTTTATTAAAGGTGTTACCAAGTTTTCTAAAACCCCGATTTTTTCCTGGTTTGAACAACGTTACAGATATTACTCCAGATTGTCCTTGCATTTGTGGTTAAACTCAAGAAGA
Source organism: Candidatus Methanovirga aequatorialis (assembly GCA_031282205.1). Lineage (GTDB taxonomy): Archaea > Methanobacteriota > Methanobacteria > Methanobacteriales > Methanobacteriaceae > Methanovirga > Methanovirga aequatorialis. The sequence continues at coordinate 9,505 of JAITEE010000016.1, forward strand.
GATAGAATCTTATTTCAGTGATCGGATCGATGATTTTGCCTTAAAAGAGAATGTATCGATGGATTTTTTGATGGATTTGATCAGGGAGGAGTACAATGATTACTCATATAACGGTTCTGATTTTCTGAGGGTGTAAATTTTTGTGGAGTTTTTTTAATTTTTCACATTTTCTTTATAAGTAAATGTTGATTTTTATGAAAAACTCCACACTTTTTTACACCCTCGATTTTCTTTATAACCCTTACTCTATTTTATCTTTATTTAGTAAAAAACGATTTAAAAATTATTGGTTTGAGTCTGGTACTCCTAGTTTTCTTATGAAGTTTGTTAAAAATGGTGTGGATTTAGGTGTTTTGTTAAATCTTGACCCTGTTTTTGCTGGTGATTTTTCTAACTTTGATCTTGAAAATCTTGATTTCATGACAGTTCTTCTACAGACTGGATATTTGACCATTAAGGATGAAAGTTATGTCCTTGGAGAGTTACCTGAGTACAGATTAAGTATTCCCAATCGAGAAGTTAATGACTCCATATGTACCTCCATACTATCATACTACACCAAACAGTCGGAGAAGACTATTCCTTCTTTGGTAAGAATCATGTTGAATTGTATTGTTGGAATGGATAGTAGTGTTTTGCAGAAGTCTTTTGAGGTTTTAATGGCTAATATTACTTATTCTCTTTATAAAAATGTGAAGGAGGGATATTAGGGAGGCCAACTATCATTTGATGTTTTTATATTGGATGAGAATACTTGGTTTTGATATTCAAGGAGAAGTTCAAACAAACAAAAGTCAAATTGATGCAGTAGTTAAAAAAGATGATTTAGTCGTGATCATTGAAATCAAGTATCATTTGGAGAAATCTCTTGATAAGATGATCGACGAAGCCATGGAACATATTATAAAGAATGAGTACTACAACCATTCACCCATAAAAACATTCTTTTACTTGGTATAGCCATTAAAGATAGAAACGTCAAATGCAAAATCAAACATCTAAATAACCGACTATAGGAGTTGTAATGGACGGAAATAAGTTATGAAAAAAATATTACCAACGTATTACGAGTGTTATTGTTGTCCATCAATACAACAAATAATATAATAATAGGATGTTAGAAATTGAGTGAATTTTTGAGCATTTTCCATGCTTATTTCATGATGTAACACGGCTCACATATATTGGAGTCTAAAAGTACGCAATATTTAATCGTGAAAATTGAAATAAATTCAATATTAATTTTTAAATTTAAATAAAAGAATTTATAAATCTTATAACTTTTTAACAAATTTTAAACAATTTTTTAAAGATTATATTCTAATAATAGTAATTATTCTCTTATTAATGTTATAAATATAGTTTAATAAACTTTAAAAACATTAAATAAACCTGATTTAATATTTAAATTTTATTTTAAAGTGTTTTAATGAGAGTTGTTTTTCGCATGTTCGGCAAAGCTTACTTATTCATTTATTAAGTATATTAAAACTTAAAATCAAGTATTTTAGTTTAAAATCAAATATAGAAATGTACTTTTATAAAATAAAATATTTACAACCTTAAAACATGACAGAAAAGGTTCGACAATGCTTCGATTTTTGCTCAAAATCTAACACCCTATATATTACACTGATAAAATCAAAAAACAAAATAAAAAGTGGAGAAAAAACTTCACCAAAAACCAAATAGCAATAGACACAACAAATCAAGTAATACTAGCACACAGAGTAGTCAAAGGACCAAGACATGATTCCAAAGACACAATACCACTCATAAGAAAAATCAAAAAATATAAACCAATAGGATTCAGTTTAGACAAAGCATACGACAGTGAAAAAATACACAAAGTCATACACTAAAATTAAATGCATCCAGCATGATACTACTTAAAAAAAGAGCTAAAAACGGTAAATACAGGATAAGAACGAAATCAATCTTCAGTAAAGTGAAATATCATCGTAGAAGTATAGTAGAGACAGTGATATCGGTTACAAAAAGAGTGTTTGGAGATAAAAACCAAAGTCGAAGTGATCAACTAAGAAATAAAGAAACCAAGCTAAAAAACGTATACTATGACATACACCGCTACATAAAATCATTTAATATAAAAATCAAAATATGATTTCTACAAAGCCAAAATTTCATTATTAGCAATTAATAGAGAATTTCTATTAACCTCAGGAGAAATTCTCTATAATACACTATGAATTTATTATCTTATAAATGTTTCGATTTTATTCTCATATTACAACCTATCTAAACATCACTAAAATGAATCATTTGCTCTTTCTCTCTCTCTCTGAGCTCAAAATAAAGCTTTAAAACAAGATTACTAAAAAAAACAATACATAAAACTTAAATACTCATGCAAATCGAGTCGTGACCAAAAGTCGTTTCACTAAAATTTTAAATTCTTTATTTTAAATTTAATCGTTGGAATCACATTAAAATTTAATTTAAATTTTTATTATAATTATATTATTGTAATTAGGATAAATTCATGGATTAAATAAAATTTAAAGAGTAAATATTGGGATTAAATAAGATTTAAAGAGTAAATATTGGAATTAAATTTAGCAAAATCTTTAAAAATTTGATTTTTAGCCAAAACTCAAATCATAAAAAAAAGTACATATAAAAAAAACCTACACAATCATATTCTTAAAAATCCAATACAGATAGAAAACCAATTGTACTGACAAGTATAGTCCATGTTGAAAATGCTAATTCTCCAATTATGGTACGGTTTATTCAGATCCATGAGCTTGAAAATTACAAGCAGATGACCGAATTCATATTCTCAAAATATTCTAAATATTTTCAGTATAAAAGTCCTCAGTACAAAGCAACAGTTTGGTCATTTTAGAGAAAGTACTAATAAAACAGGAACAGATGAGCTTATATGGAATAGAACTGCAAAAACAGCTAAACTATAAAGGTCTAACTATCAAAAAATGTGTATATTCAAGTACGCCACGTTCATAGACATACAGATCCAGGGCATAAAAAAGCCGAATGAACCCTCGTGACAAATGATGCTAAAAACACGAAAAAAATACTCATCTCCAAAAGTATCCACACGAACCTTGTCTTCCATGCATCCTTTTTTCTGAACCGTTGACCGTGAGTGCGATCTTTAATTTTTTTTCATGCCCGTTTATTAAAACGTTTTTCAACTAAAAATTCATGAACTTTTATTGACACCTAACCGTATTTCTAAATCAAGTTCTTTAGATAATTTATTACGGATTCAATGATTGTAATGGATTAAGGCAAGTCATGAGTGATAAAATATAGCTAACAGCGATTAAATATCTTAAAGGTCATGAACAATATTTATATACTATAAAAGCTTATCATTAATAGGACAAAAATATAATGAACGTTCATTTTTTTTAAATATAGTATAAAAACACCAAAAAAAGGTATTGTACAGTTAAGTTCATTTTTAATTCTACAATATCAATTCTAGAGTACCATCTCCATAAAAGTACTGTAGTCGATTCGATATGTTGATTTCATTGAGATTTTAAAGCCTTAGTTAACCTGTAAACGATTTCAAATTTTGATTAAAGAAACTGGAGTATTGCCATTAATGAAGTATATTACAAAAAATGATTGGTATACAGTAGGACGATATCTTGGGACACTGATGATGGGAATAGGAATTTCTACTTTGATCTCATTAATAATAGCTATTATCTACAATGAAAATAATTATTGGAGTTTCATTGTTCCAGGATCGTTCTCCATAGTAACAGGTCATTTTTTTCATAGGTTACCTGAAAAGGCAAGTATGAAAATGAAACATGGGATGATAGTATCTTCGTTAACGTGGTTATGGGCAGGACTTATTGGTTCCCTTGTTATGACCTCCTACACTCACTTAGACTTTCTCAATGCCTTTTTTGAAAATATTTCTGCATGGACGACAAGTGGATTTACAATATTTCCTGATGTTGAAATTTTACCTCACTCCATACTTTTTTTAAGATGTTTTGAAGAATGGATTGGTGGATTAGGTCTTGTTACTTTAATGGGAGGAGTGGTTTTACAGTCTGGAAAGACCATCGTACAGTTGTATAGATCAGAAGCAAGAGACGAAAAAATAAGTCCAAGTATAGGTAACACGTTAAAAAAATTAATTAAGGTGTACGTTGGGGTCACACTTGTAGGAGTGTTCATTTTCGTAGTCGCTGGAATGCCAATTTTCGATTCAATATGTAACACGTTTACATTGATATCCACTGGTGGTATCCCTATAAAGAATGACAGTATCGGATCCTACAACAACAACCTCTTCAATTTAATATCTATAGTCCTAATGATAATCGGAGCAACAAGTTTTTTAACGGTCTACAGATCGGTTAGAACAAAGGCCCTTTCACTTTTAAAGGACATCCAATTTCAATTGATGATATTTCTAATCGTGACATCTTTTTCTATAATCATATATTTTACAAGTATGTCCGCTATGGATGTCCTGTTTCATGTTGTTTCAGCCATAACTACAACAGGAGCTTCTTTAGATAAGAACGTCCAAATTGCTGATTGGTCTTCAGTCACAAAAGTTATTATAATTTTATTGATGATCGTTGGTGGTTCAACTGGTTCAACAGCAGGAGCCATTAAACTCATGAGAGTTATACTAATATTTAAAGGATTTCATTCCCAAATCATGAGTGTTTTATCTCCTGAAAATAGGGTAACTAAATTAAAAATCTCAAATTTAAGAATCGATGAAACGTCAATAAAAAAAGCAAATAGCTATTTCCCCTTTTATATGTTGATTCTTGTAATCGGATGGTTGGTGCTAGTCTTCTATGGATACGATCCATTCAATGCTCTATTTGATGTGACATCTGCACAGGGAAATGTCGGACTAAGCACTGGAATTATAAGTGGTACCATGCCCGTATTCGCTAAAATAATGATAATTATCAATATGTGGGCAGGTAGGTTAGAAATAATTTCACTTCTAGTTTTTATAAGAGCCGTATTCGATGTAATAAAAAGATAAGAACGTGCCTCTTCATTAGAAAATTTTTATACTATAGTGTCATGACAATTTAATTATTTCGATATTTTAGTGCCATGAGAATTTCTATTAACTTCATTTTTATTAATGTTAATGAAATTCAATATTTATTAAAAATCATTTATTGTTGAAAATTTATTTTTAACTTATAAGAATTCATTCTTTGTTTGTTACTGAAAGTAACTTAGGAGAGTTTCACTCTCCGTTATTCACGAAGGTGTTGACGGATGAATTTAGGAAAACTTAACTTGCTTAAGTTAGAAAATCTTTGATTTTCTTAAATTTATTTTCCGCTTAAATTTAAAGCATAATTAAAAAATTAAAAAATTCTGAAATATTGGGTTTATAGAAATCTTCGTCATATAAAAGTATCATGAAATTTGAATTGTCATAACAATAGTGTATTATAATGATTTTGGTAAAGTTTGTCAATTATAAAATATCAATATCCAATATAATCTATTTAAATTTAATTTAGAGAATTTTTATAAGAAATAATTAGATTAATAATTGATAAGTAT
>JAITEE010000021.1 GCA_031282205.1 Candidatus Methanovirga aequatorialis
TTTGAATTTAAAGAATTTTATTATTGTACTTTTTAAAACTACCATGAAATAGTTCTTAGAACCTATTAAATAACTATCCATCTATCTTGAATTTTTCATGAAAATCTAACACCTTGTTAGTAAAGGAAACATTATCCCAAAACTATACGTTAAAATCCCTAAAAACTATTACAATAAGATTAAAAATGATAATCCAATAGATAGTCATGAATATGAGATTATTAATATGGGTGGTGAGTCAATCATCACTTATCCTCCATTGCCTTATTTGACCAATGCGTTAGTTATAAAAATTGGAGAGTTTCTTAACTTTTCTGCGTTGGTTGTAATATACGTATGTCGAATAATTAACCTATTAATTTACACCACGATTACTTACTTTGCAATTAAAAAGATTCCAATACTAAAACATGCATTGTTACTTATTGCGTTGATGCCAGGGACTCTTTTTCTTGCAGGTTCTGCCTCCAATGATAGTTTAACTATGGTATTATCGTTTTTGGTGATCGCACTATTTTTAGAATTGTCCTTAAACGAAGTTAATATACGAACAAATGATATATATATATATATATATATATTATTTATCACAACGTTAGCGTTATCATTAACCAAACCCACATACGCACTAATAACCTTACTTTTTTTCATCATCCCACATAATAAGTTCAAAAACACTACAAACTACCTAAAAACTTTTTTTTGCACATGTTTAATTCCAATAGCTATTTCAATAATCTGGATTAATACATTTAAACATTTATATTCATTTTTAAATCAAGGATATAATTCCTTTTTAAAAGTTAATGTTTATTCTATCTCATTTCTATACCATCATCCAATCAAATTCATTAACTTTATTATCAACACAATAATAGGCTCTAAAGGTCAATTGTACATTATAGAATTCGTAACTGGAGATTATAGATATGAATTGACTCTTCCAATCATAGTAGTGGTTTTTGTTTATTTCATACTGCTACTCACGTCAGTATACGACATTTCAGATTTTAGAATAAATTTAAAGCAGAAGCTAATTGGATTGTCCATTTTCTTAATTGTTTTTTTAGCTATGTGTATGGCTGAATTTATAACATGGACTCCACTTGGGTCTAATACAATTTGGGGACTGCAAGGGAGATATTTTACACCCATCGGACCATTACTACTTTTAATCTTTAATAATCCAATTAAAAATACTTCATCCAAAAAATTTTATAAGAAACTTCATTTTTGTGTTTTTTTATGGATAATATTTTTTTTATCTTTATCTGTTTATATTCTGATTTTTTGAGCTTTGTTGGGACTTTGTGCAGATCTTGGTGATAGTTAAGACTTAAAAATAATAATAATTTGAAAGAATTTTTTTTTATTTTGTGTTAAGTGCGATCAAATTGTATTAAGGGTTAAATCATATTTTTTTATAAAAATGAATCATATTTGTTTTGATCATATTGAAAATAGGATTAAATCATAAAGTTATGGTATTATTAGGCAGTTTTTGAAGATTTTTAATAATTTGTTTCATAGAATACAAACATTTAAATATTAAGTGATGACATAGTTTATAACGTTGTTAATATAAATTTTATATTTATATTTATTATCTACACGTATTAAACTGATTATTTGTAATGATAACATGAATAAAATATAAGGAGATGCCACCTATGGTAAATAAACATCAAGGTTTAAGGTTTGCACATATTACAAAAGTTCACCCTTGTTTTAATGAAAAAATCCATGACAAGGTAGGTAGGGTTCATGTTCCAATAGCACCGAAATGTAATATCTATTGTAACTTCTGTACTCGAGATATAAATAATGATGAGGAAAGACCAGGAGTAGCCGCTTGTGTTATGGATACAGATGGAGCTATTGAACATGTTAATAAGGTTACAGAAGATGGTCCTATTTCAGTTGTTGGAGTAGCGGGACCAGGTGATTCATTGGCAAATAAAGAAACATTTGAATTCTTTAAAAAGTTGGGGGATGAAAATCCAGATTTGATTAAATGTATGAGTACGAATGGTCTTTTACTTCCTAAGTACGCTGATGAAATAGCTAAACTTGGAGTAAATACGGTGACCGTGACTATCAATGCGGTAGATCCAGAAATAGCCAAGGATATTTATTCTTTTATTAACTACGAAGGTAAGATATATAATGGCAGGCAGGCTGCTGAAATATTAATTAAAAACCAGCTTGATGGTGTTGAAAAACTGGCTAGGAAGGGAGTTGTAGTTAAAGTTAACAGTGTTTTAATTCCAGGACTTAATGATAAGCACATTGAAAAAATAGCTAAAGAGGTTGAAAAAAGAGGAGCTTCCCTTATGAATGTTCTCCCACTTATACCTTTAAACAAACTAAAGGATTATCCAGACCTGATTGTGAATTAATCGAAAAAGTTAGAAATGATGTTGAGGAAATAATTCCTGTTTTTAGAGCATGTACTCAGTGTAGAGCTGATGCCTACGGTATTCCAGGTAAAAAAGCTGATGATCATCATCTTGGCTTAACACCTGCAAGTCATTATTAATTTTAGTTGGTAAAGTCTTTATATCTAAATGTGATATCATTACTTTTGGAAATAAGGTTTTGATCAAACTTTTTTTTAAGTTTGCTATAAATCTAAAATTACTCTTAACTCGTATCCTTCTTTCTTTTTTTTAACTTCCATCAGATGAAATGTGATGGCTTTAACTTCTGATCTTCTTTCGTGTTTGCTCCAATCTATTTCTTCACCTTTAACTTCGGATATTAATTCATAACCCTCGTTACTCTTCCTAATTGATTTAACTTTAAACTCTGAAAATAATAAAAAATCAACTTCATGAAGAAATAGAAGTTCTTCTAAAAATAGATAAAGTAATGAAACCAAGTCTTCAGACTTAATGGCTATTTTTTTGGTTATATCTGTGCTGACTTTTTCGGTGTTGGTTACAACGTTAAACATCGCAAGTCCACTATTTTCAAATCCTTCCTCTATTGTTTTACCAAATGAATAAAAGCCTATATCTGCTGTAACATCAAAATATCTATATTTATCTTCATAATATTTTTCTTTTAAATCTTTTTTTTCCATAAATTTCACTTTATATTTTTTGATTATTAAATCAAGATTATAATCAACGCTAATAATTTAATCTCGTGTTTATATTTTGTTTAATGAGAATAATATAATATTAAAAACGATATTTTAGTTAACAAATAATAAAAGTCCTATTGTTTTTAAAGTTAATTAGTATTAAATATTTTTTTAAATTTTAAAATTATTTGATGATTAAAATTTGGAATTTTTACAAAAATATTAGTTTTGGAACGCTCTCTCTTGGCTTTTATTTAAATAGGAATCTCAACTTACCATATGAATAGAGGTGCAATTAAAATGAAAAATACTTATTTATATAATAAAGACCCTTTAAGGAAAGAAAAACCAATAGTTGATTTATATGGTGTTAAACCTATAACCATTTACTCTTACATAACAATATTTTTAGTTTTAATGGCATTGGTGGTTAGTGTATTGTTTGTTATTAATAATCATCCACCAAATCCGATATAAACTAAAATATTCATGTAAGTGGCTATTATGAATACTATTCACCTTTATCACAAAATCCAAAAAGAATGTCACGACCTCCTTAGGTCGTGGTAGTTCAACGTTCACTTAAATTTCAACTCCCACATTTTAGTATTCATACACGTAGCTATTTTTTTTTTAATTTATGAGTCGTGGCCAAAAATCAAATTTTTAAAGATTTTGCTAAATTTAATTCCAATATTTACTCTTTAAATTTTTACTCTTTAAATTTTATTTAATCCATAAATTTACCCTAATTATAAGAATATAATTATAATAAAACTTTAAATTAAATTTTAATGTTATTCCAACGATTAAATTTAAAATAAAGAAATTCAAAATTTTAGTGAAACGACTTTTGGCCACGACTCTTTATATTTGATTATAAAAAATATCGTAACTGTTTAGTCGTATAATGAACACACGATAAAAATATTATTTCTTTCATAGGCCTGTTCATATTCTTAATAGTATTTTTACAATTTTAAGTCCTTTTGTTGTAAGAATGTATTCTCCATGATCTTGTTTTTGGAATATTAACTCATTTTCTTGTAGTTTATTAATATGGAAAATAAGATTTCCTCCCTTTAGGTTTGTTGACTTTGACAGCTGTGAAAAACTCTGAGGTTCAATGGCTACAGTCTTCAATATTTTCAAACGTTTTTCATGTGAGATGGGATCAAGTACACTTTGAACAAGATTTTTTTCATCGATATCTGATATTTTCTTTTTTTCTTCATATCTTTGATTATCGTAGATGGTTATGGAATTTATTAAGGCGATATGACTTTCATAGATATTTGAAACTTCATTAAAGCATGCATCACATTCAGTTTTCGATTTTACTTTTTTTAATTCCTTGAATTCATTCCTGCTTTTTTCTTTATTAAGCTTACCTGGCCTTAAATCATGGGTACGTTTTTTTAGATATTCTTTAAACACATTTTTGCACTGTTTTCTCATATCACAAGGATTTATAATCCGTTGTTCCAATTCTGGATCTATTTTATCCAACATGTAATCATTTATTGAGCCTAAAAACTCATTTTTAAGGTTGTTGTACATTAGATTCATGTAGTCTTCATTTGACTTTTCTACTATTTTTTTGAGGTCTTTATGAACGTCTTCTATCATGTCTTTGATTTCAAACATGATTTCCTGATTATCAGATTTATTTTTGGCCTTATTTTCATTATCAAATTTAAAATTTTCTTTAACTCCCATTTAAATCACCTTATAGCCTTTATAATTCCGATCATATTTTTTTGACTTATGGACTTGATTTTAAAACATGGTTATAAAAATACATGTTAGTACATTTTCATGACGGAAAAGTATATATTTATATAGAAACACATTGTCTTTTAGAACTTTTAAAGTTTTTGATAAATAACCGACAGTTAAATAAATGTCTGGTAAAAAGATAAAAATAGGAACGTTAATAGTTCTAAGAGATATAGGTGATAAAATGAATGTATTAGACGCAATTAATAAAAGAAAAAGTGTAAGAGATTACTTAACCGATGAAGTAGATGAAAAGGATATAAAAACTATTGTTGATGCTGGGAAAAAGGCACCTAAAGCAGGACCGTTTCAAATTACTGTTGTGACCAATAAAGAACTTTTAAATAAAATAAACGATCACACGATCGAAGGAATGAAAAACTCAGGTAATGATTTTTTCGTTGAAAGAGCAAGTACTCCAGGATACAATCCATTGTATAAAGCTCCTTTAGTGATCTTCTTTTCAGCTCCAGATGAAAACATATTCGGTGGATTAACAGCTTCTGTTTCTGCTGAAAATATGATATTAACTGCAATTAGTCTTGGTTATGGTACATGTTACTTAGCAAGTCCAAATTTTGCATTCCAGACATCAGCCAGAGATGAGTTAATTAAAGAACTTCAACTTCCACCTAACTTAAATCCAATATGTGCTGTCTCTATTGGAAAAGAAGGCGAAAATAAATTTGGCACACCTCAAGAAGAGGTCGATAACGTTAACTTTGTTAAGTAATTTTTTTTAAGATGAGCACGGATCAAAAGTCTTTTTAATAGAATTTTGAATCTATTTATTGAGTTTGTTCAATTAAAAAAAAATTTTTTATTTTTTTTATTTAATTAAGAGAGGTGGACAAAAATCTAAATTTTAAAATCAAAACAATCAGAAAATGCTTTGATTTATAAAAAAAAATTAGTTTTTGTCCACGTCTCATTAAAAATTGTTTTAAGTTAGAAAATTTTTTATTTTCTTTCAAATTTAAACATGTATTTTTATTCAAATTATAGTAAATTGCAAAATTAAATTTTCATCATTCAAATAAATATTGGAAAATTATAATAAATTTTTATTATTTTTAAAATGCCTTATTTTTTATTTTATTAATAATTTAAAGATTATTTTTAAAAACATAATTATAAAAATAATTT
>JAITEE010000101.1 GCA_031282205.1 Candidatus Methanovirga aequatorialis
TAGCATTACAAATTAAGCGATGGAATGACAGAATAATAAAAAATGTAACAGAATTCGCAAAAAAATATCAAATACTCAAAAAATTAGGCACCATCATGTGAATTCTTTACAATGTCAAATATTTTTTATTAATTTAAATATTATTTTTAAAAACAAAATTATAAAAATACTTTAATTATTAAAACGAAAAAAAAGGAAAGTTTTATTTTTCGTTATTCAGGGAATGAATAATAGACAATGAATCCTTGAATTGTATAGGATGATGAACATGAAAACTATGTCTAATGTTGATATATTTGCAATAACATCTGAATTAAATGAACTTTTAGAAAATGCAAGGGTTGATAAGTCCTTTCAACCAAGAGATGATATGGTTCTTATGAGATTTCATAAAAAAGGTGTTGGAAGGGTTGATGTAATTTTTCAATCTGGTGTTAGAGCACATAAAACTGATTATCCTCTTAATAATCCTATTATTCCTCCATCTTTCACCATGCTTCTTAGGAAGAAGTTAAAGGGGGCTCATGTACTATCTATTAAACAACACAACTTTGATCGTGTGATTAGGTTGGAGGTTCAAAAAGAGCAGAGATACACTCTTATTGTAGAACTTTTCTCAAAGGGAAATATAATTCTTTTAGATGAAGATGAAAATATAATAATGCCTCTAAAAAGGGAGTTATGGAGTGATAGAGATATAAGTTCCAAAAAAGAGTATAAATATCCTTCAATGAAAGGAATTAATCCAATGGATTTATCTTTAGAACAAACAATTCAGCTATTTAAAGATTCAGATAGTGATTTAGTTAGAACTTTAGCAAGAAATGGCTTAGGAAGTACATATTCTGAAGAGATAGTTTTAAGAACAGGTTTAGATAAAAACACTCGGAACATAGATTTAACTGATGGGGAAATAGCTATCGTCTATGCAAAAATAAATGAACTATTCAATCCCCTTAAAAATTTAGATTTTAAACCTAACCTTGTTCTAAAAGAAGAATCTGGGAATAAAACATCTGATGTGGATGATAATGCAAAAAAATTAAAAAGATTGGATGTTTTTCCATTGGAGTTAAACGTTTATAATGATCATAAAAAGGAGTATTTCAACAGCTTTAACGAGGCAGCGGATGAGTTCTATTCTGAAAAAATTAGAAAGGAGATAAAATCGGTTCAAGAAAATGTTTGGGATAAAAAGGTCAACACCTTTGCCAACAGACTAAAAAAACAGGAAAAAACTTTAGATGAATTTGAAAAAACGGTTGAACTCTCAAAAAGGAAAGGAGAACTTCTTTACTCTAACTACACTAAGATTGAAAACTTGTTAAGTGTCATCAACGATGCGGATGAAAGATATTCCAGAGAAGAGATATCTAAAATATTAAAAAAGGCTAAAAAAGAGGGAATGGTTGAGGCACAGATCTTTGAATCTATGGATACCATTGGAACACTTGTTTTGGATATTGAAGACGTGAAAATAGCTACCCACTACAAGAAATCCTTGGCTGAAAATGCTGAACTGTACTATGAAAAGGGTAAAAAAGCAAAAAGAAAGATCAAGGGTGGATTGATGGCCGTTGAAAATACTAAAAAACAGCTTAAGGATATGGAAAATAAGAGGGATATGGAGATTGAAGAAATTGAACTTCCGAAGAAAAGAGTTAAAAAATCGTTGAAGTGGTTTGAAAAATTGAGATGGTTTTTAAGTTCTGATGATCACTTGGTCGTTGGAGGTAGGGACGCCAACACAAATGAAGAGGTGGTAAAAAAGTATTTGGATAACGATGATATTTATCTACATGGTGATGTTCATGGTGCACCTTCGACTGTGATAAAGAGAGGAGACGGTGATATAAATGAAGATACCCTTAAAGAATCTGCTATTTTTGCGGCTTCATTTTCAAGTGCTTGGACAAATGGCTATGGATTCGCAGACGTATTTTGGGTTCATCCAGACCAAGTTTCAAAAACACCTGAACCTGGAGAATATTTAACAAAGGGAGCATTTATCGTAAGAGGGAAAAGAAATTATTTAAGAGGAATAAATTTGAAAATAGCTATTGGGATTGTGGATTATCAAGGTCGGAGGATAATGGCTGGACCAGTAGAATCATTAAAAGTACACACTGATAATTACGTTATTGTAAGACCAGGTTATCTAAAAAAGGAAAGGGTATCCAAAGAAATTCTTCATAAAATAAATGAAGACGATCTGTTAAGTTTAGATGACGTGGTTAGGGTACTACCTTCAGGTAAATGTGAAATAGTTAAAGAATGATTATCAATATATTAATGGATTAAACAGGGTGATTGGATGAAGAGTAAGACGACAGAAAAACATAGAATGGAGGCATCAAGGATGATTAAGTGTTGTGTTATTACCCTTAGCGATACAATCTCAAAAAGTCAAAATAAAGACGGATCAGGTCAACACATCCTTGAAAGACTGAGTCAAAGATACGAGGTGCTTGACTATCGAATAATATCCGATGATAGAGAGATTTTAAAAACAACGATTGAGGATATGATAGGTAAAGGTAGTGATGTTATATTTACAACTGGAGGAACAGGGATTGGCTCTCGAGATGTAACCATTGAAACAGTCACATCGTTGTTTGAAAAGGAATTAATTGGTTTTGGAGAGATTTTTAGATTAAAAACCTATGAAGAGTTAGGTTCTCCAGCTATTTTAACAAGAACCACGTCCGGAGTCTATAAGAATAATCTGATCTTTTCAATGCCAGGATCTCAAAATGCCGTTAAGTTAGGATTATCTTTGGTTATAGATGAGCTACCTCATCTAACTAAACATTTAAAAGAATAAATATTAATTTATTTGTAACTATCTACTGATTCAGAGTTGTTCTTAAGTTTTTATTTTCTGAAAGTCTTCACGACGAAAATTTAGAAGAATTTCATTCTTTGTTTTAAAGTTTTGGAACAGCTATTTGTAATCAGCTGTGGATTCTGGAAATAGTAATAGATAGCATTCTTGACAGTAGCCGTGGTATGTTTCGTAGTCTGCCTCGGATATTTCAATGCCACAGTTCATACAGTACCTAGTTTGATCTTCATACATTGTATCACCATTGCTGTGAACGTTTTCACTGAGATCACTCGTTTTTAATGAATTCAGATACCGAAATTAAAGATTCTAATTCTATGTTTTTAGATTTAAAAAATTCTACAGCTCCCTCTTCTCTATCAACAACAACACAAACCTTTTTCACAATTCCACCAACGGCTTCAATAGACTCAATGGCTTTAAAAATAGAGGCACCAGTTGTTGTGACATCCTCAACGACTAAAACGCTGTCTCCAGAATTAATCTCTCCCTCAATCTGTTTTGAGGTTCCATAATCTTTCTTCCCTTTTCTAATCATTAAAAAAGGGATTTTGGATTCTAAAGAGATGGCAGTAGCTATTGGAACAGCTCCAAGGGCAGGACCTGCAACTCTATGGATTTTCTCATTATCGATTTTTTCACTGATTAAAGTGGCTATCTTCCTAAGAATTTTTGGGTTTGTAACTCCCTTTTTTATATCTATGTAGTAGTCACTTTCCTTACCAGAGGATAGAATGAATTCACCATATTTAATAACCTCATTTTCTTTTAAAAGTTGGATTAATGATTCATTTGTGGTCATGAATTCCTCTCATATAAGAATATAAAATATCATATTAAAAATTAAAGGTTTTAACTGGAAGTTTAATGACGTTCAAATTAAGATATCATCTTCAAATGCATCTTTAAGTAGAATCTTATCTCCAATGGCTTTAATCATATCAAATGGAATAACATATTCTCCTTTAGAAATATTTAAAGTGTTCGTTAATCCACCTTTTTTCACGATTATTGACTTAATCTCACGAGTTTCATCGTCAAATTCCATATCATGCACTTTCCCAACTATTACTCCATCTGTATTAAGTACCTCTTTTCCAAAAACATCCTGATTTACTTTCATATTGATCACCTCTTAGTATTCTTAACATTGATTTAATGATATTTTATACATATCATTTATATCTTAACTTTTATGCTGTTACATATTAAATGTTGTTTTATACTATAAATTATTTTATTAAATGATGGTACAGTTAATTGATTGTAACCAATTTTTACAAAATTTTCAAATTTAAAATATATTTTTATATGATACAAGTATCAAAGGAAAATTATTTAAATAATTAGTTTTAATATACTAATTCAATAAAACATTTTTGTTTTAGGTATTTTATAGGTACAACCAAATTGAGGATGTGAAATTATGATATGCCCTGTATGTGGACTTGAATGTGCTGAATCCGTAGTTAATGGTAAAATCGTCTATGACTGTCCTTGTGGATGGTCATCTGATAAAGATGCTGACATCGAAGGAGCTTACGACAACAGACACTTCGATGATGAATAAAAACATTAATCTTATTTTTTTTTTGAAGTGAGAGGTGGTCAAAACTAATTTTTTTAAGAAAAAATTTTCTTATTTTCTAAATTAAAGCATTTTTAGAGCTTTTTAATTTTAAAATTTAGATTTTTGTCCACATCTCGAAGTTGTTAATTTTAAGACTTGATAATACGTTGACTATTTGTAGTGATAATGGTAATGTTTATCAATTATTAATTTAATTATTTTTTATAAAAATTCTCTAAATTAAATTTAAATAGATTATATTAGCTATTGATATTTTATAATTGATAAACTTTACCAAAATCATTATAA
>JAITEE010000184.1 GCA_031282205.1 Candidatus Methanovirga aequatorialis
CAGACCAACCTTCGAGGAAAAAATAAAGTTCAAAGTGAAGTTAATTTAATTACATTAGCACACAATTTAAAAATACTTCACAACAAAAACCTCACAAATAAATAACCCTATCTCACAGGAAAAAATATCAATTTAATTAAGGATTTATCGATTTTAATTTTAATGCCAACGATTGCAAGTGTAAAAATAAACTCTAAAATCAAAAAACTAAAAAAAAATACAAAAAAATCATTAGAAAAATCGAAAATTTAAAAAAATGAAAAATAAATTGTTGCACACCCTAAAAAATAAAGAAAAAATAAAATTATAGAATATACTAATCACTATATTTGAGAAATGAAATTCGGTTGTTGACTTGTTTTTCAAGTTGATGGATCTGATAAGTCGTACCATGATTGGAGGATTAGCATTTTAACATGATTATTTCGTCAGTGTTAGGTCTTCCACCTTTTTCTGTTTGTTTATTATAGATTTTATTGATCTTTGGTCTAAATATTTCCCAATCAATGAGGGGTTTTATTTCAGATAGTTTATCGCCTAGTTCTTCGACTTTACTGTATTGGATTTTTAAGAAATGGTTATGTAGGTTTTTAATATGCTTTTTTATGATTTACATGAGTATTTAAGTTTTTATGTATTGTCTTTTTTAGTAGTTTTGTTTTAAAACTTTATTTTGAGTTCAAAAAGAGAGAGAGAGAGAGAGAGAGAGAGAGAGAGAGAGAGCAAATGATTCATTTTTGGAACGTTGAGATAGGTTATAATATGAGAATAAAATCGAAACATTTATAAGGTAATAAAATTACAGTGTATCATAGAGAATTTCCTGAGGTTAATAGAAATTCTCTACAGTGTCTGAAAATAAATTTTAGAATTGTTGTTAACAAAAAAAGAGAGGTATAAAGATGAAAAGAATTTCGAGTTTAATCATCATTAGTTTGATGATTGTAAGTAGTATTAGTATTGGTGGTGTATCTGCCAAGCAATATGATTATTACTGGGATTTCAATCCTAGTGATTATATAGAATTCGATTATGCTGAAAATTTTTGGTCGGGTGGTTCTGGTGCATATGGTTATACTTATGATGTAAATTCTATTAAAGTTAATGGAAATGAGATTAAGCTTCCCTATTATGGTGTAGAGGATGTTATTGATGTTTTTACTAATCATGGTAATGCATTCTTAAATAATTTTAAGGATGAAAATACTATAGTGTCAGGTAATCTCAAAAAAGGTACATTCACTATAAAAACAGATCATTGGTATTGGTTAGACCCTAATTATTATCATATAACTGTTAAGGGACAACCTAAAGTAATTGCTGAGCAATATACTAAAAGTGCTAACTTTGATGATATTGCTGAAGTGAAATGTAGATTACTTGATGAAAATAATAATCCTATGTCTGGTGAAACTGTACGTGTTCAATATGGTCTATTACAGGAAAGTAGTGCTGTTACTAATAAAGAAGGTTATGCTGTATTTAATATAACATGTGATTATGCAGCAAGTCATCCTACATACAAATACATTTCATTCTGGTTTACATACGGTGGAAACTCAGAATATAAAGTAGCTACAGACTATAGTACACTAAAACTAACATAATATTAACTTTAAATTTTTTATTATTTTTTTTTATTTTTTTTTATTTTTTTTTATTTTTTTATATTTTTTTATATTTTTTTATATTTTTTTATATTTTTTTATATTTTTTTATATTTTTTTATATTTTTTTATATTTTTTTTCTTTTCTTGAGTCGTGGTCATAATTCTTATTTTCCGTTAATTTTATATATGATGCCATACAATATTTATTTAGTTTATTAATAATTATTTTCGGTGTTATTTATGGTTTTGGTTAAAGTAGATGTGTTTCAAACTAAATGGATTGTGAGTAATCGTTTTGATGATATTCCAAGCGATCATAGTTTCTCGATTTTTGCTAGATTTTACAGATGAATTTTTAGGAAATTCTCTTGATGAAAAATTAGGTGGAAGACCTATTTATCCCAAGAAAACACTTTTAAACATTCTTGTTTATGGTGAGATCAATCGAATAAGCTCAACAGAAGAAATAGTTGATTTAGTCAAATACCATACACTTTTACCAATTCGTTGCAGATGACATGACACCATCAGCTAGAACTTTACGCAGTATTTAAAGAAGAATACGGATATTTATTCGAATTCGTATTGCAATCAACATTAATTAGAGCTGAAAACGATGAAATCACTGATTTTGACCACATAGCTATTGATGGAACAATAATAAAAGCCAACAACTCTAATTACAACATAATAAAAATTAGAAGAGATTGAATCACTTTTAAAACTCTTGAATCAGAAAACAACAGAATATTAACAAATATCTAAAAAGTGATAAAAGTAAAAAAAATTACGCCGATCCGCTTACAAACTTTTAAAAAATAAAAATAAATACACGACAAGAGAAAATAAGAGTTTACTTGAAAAAATTAAAAGATATTTTATTAAAAACTGATCAGTCAAGTGTGGGTTTAAGTGATTCTGACGCTCGATGGATGAAAAATATAAGAAAAATCAGATATGAATTAGGATTTAATGTTCAATCATCATGTTGACCATAAAATCTAAACTTAATACTGGTTTTAAAACCACACAAGATCCTACAGACCATTATCAACTAATAAGACAAATAGAGAATATTAAAAGTGTTTTAGGGGAATATCCTAAGAAAATAAGTGTAGATTACGGGTACAGTATCTCATGAAAACTTAAAATTCTTAAAATCTAAAGATATTGACGGATATATACCTAATCAAAAATAATCTAGGGAAAATAAAGGTAAAAAAAATCTGATAACATTTATCATAAAGATTATTTCATTCATGAAAGAAATTGATGCTTTATATTTGCCCAGAGAACTAAGTACTACCATTTCAAAGACAATTATACTTATCAAAAAAGACCTCGGAGAATGTATTACACGGAAAAATGTAAAAACTGTCCTGTTAAGAAAAAATGCAAACGATCTAATTGTAGAATTATATCAGAGTTTGGAGACGACATTGAAAAAGAATATGCGGATAAAAATGTATAGTAAAGATGGGGAAGAGGAGTAATGGTAAAAGGATGGGTACTGTGGAGCCAGTTTTTGGGATTTTGAAAAAACAATATAACTTAAATGAGTTGGGTCAGCGTGAAATGGATAAAATACAGTTTGAATTGAATTTAATGGCGGTTGCATATAATATAAAATAATTGCATGCTCATAAAATTAAAAATGAAAGAGAAAAAGGAAGAGTTTTGGAGAAAAATTTACAAAATTTTCAGAAAGATTTTCAAACAAGATTTCCAAATGCCAATATAGAAATCAATTTTGTAAATCAAAAAAAGAAAAAATCATGACTTTTGGCCACGACTCATTAATTGTGGTGTTCAATGGAATAATTTATCGATGTTTATTTGTAAAGCCTGTGGATGTTAAATTTATGAAAGAGATTTTATCTGTGGATACTAAAAGAGCTTTAAAATTATACTTTTTTTCCTATTAAAAAAACTTTACAATTTTCTATTCTTCTAATGGTCACTTCTCTATCATTCATGCTGGTTAGTATAATAAATAATATAAATGTTTACTCAGCGATATATTATTTTATAAGTGTACAGCAAATATTTCTTCCTCTTTTCTTTTTTGGCATGTTTGATAAAGGTTTTAGGGACATAAACGATTTGAGGTATACGAGTATTCTGATTAAGAAAATGATTAAAATTTTTGTTGTAAATTGGGCATTTTTAATATTTATTATACTTGTATATCAATTTTTAGATGTGCTTAAATCGTGTTTTTAAGTAAAGATTGATAATTTTAGATATATATCCTAACAAAATATAATCACTGTCTTTTTTGTGATTTAGATAATATTTCATTTTTATCACTAAATAAGATATATGGAGCCTGCTATTTAAATTTAATAGTATATAAAAATGTATTTTTATGATAAAAGAATAAAAAATATAGAAAATTTTCAAAAAAATAGGAGGCAATAAATATAGTGTTTCTTATGTTTTTTAGTTTTTATTTATCTATTTAATTAGTTAAAAATTACATCATAGAAGATATTATATAAATAGTTTGCCATAAAAAAAAATAAAATTAATAACGAAGTTTTTTTTACTTACACGCCCAATGCTGTCAAGTTAATGTGTTTGTATTGATGAGACTGTAAAATTTTGTGGAATTTTTTCAATTTTTGACGTTTTCTTTTATAAGTAAGTGTTGATTTTTATGAAAAACTCCAATTTTTTACACCCTAAATCAATACAAAAGTTTGTATTCAAAGTAATATAAATATTAGCTTGACAGCATTGCTTACACGCCTTATTTCATAAACCACAAAAAAACTTTACAGTTAAAAATTCTTCTATTCTTTCTTCACCAATAATCAAAAATTTTTATAAATAAAATCGTTGGATTACTATAACTCAGATAATCTTTAATTCATTTCTCATTATTTTGACATGTATTCTCGAACAGGTTTTAAATATTCTATTAGGAAGTCACTTACAACGTTTTTTAGATCTAATGGATGTAGTTCACCAGAACCATACATATCATATAGTTCATTTTCATTCAGTTCAAGATCTCCTCCAAATTTTTCACTTCTTTTGATTAGAATTTTCTCTTGATTGGGGAATATAAAATATTTGGCTATTTCAATAATGGGATTTCCTTCAATTATTTTAATTGGACAGTAACTTTTCTTGATTCTTTTTTTAATCACGTTTTCTTCATCGTCAACGGCTATGAAGTTTCCTTTACTTGAAGACATTTTCTCGTCACCATCAAGTCCGTGAAGAAGTGGGGTGTGGATACAAACTGGAGGTTCAAAACCAAGTTTGGGGAGGATTTCTCGTGATAACATCTGTATTTTTCTCTGTTCCATACCACCTAGTGCAACATCAACGTTTAAAAAGATCATATCCACGACTTGCATCAATGGGTAGATAACGTTACCAACCTTTGGGTTTTCATCATGTCTACTAACTTGGTCCATACTACGTTTAGCCCTTTTTAAGGTTGTTAAAGTTGATAGCTTGTAAACTTTATCAGCGTACTCTCCTTTGGTTTGATGTGAAGAACCATAAATAAATTCTGTATCTTGACTTAAACCTAATCCTTTAAAAACTTTTTCATTGTATTCAGCCAATTCTTGAATCTCTTCGATGGTTCCTTTACCGTTTAAATAGGCATGATAATCGGCTAACAATATTTTTATTTTAAACCCAATATCTTGTAATTGTTTTAATTTTATAACAGTGATGAGATGACCTAAATGGATTTTTCCAGAAGGTTCATACCCAGTGTAAGCTATTGGGGCTTTTTTTTCAATTTTTCCATTTAACTCTTCAGAATTTATGATTTCTAAAGTTCCTTTTTTAATAATTTCTATTTTTTCATTGTTGTTCATCGTATTCCCCATTGTAAGATATTTTTAGTTGATAAGTTTTAAATAAAATGGTTTAATATTTAAATTATATGTAATCTGTCTTTAATAGCTATTGTTTTTACTTCATCACCAATGGAATATTTTTCGATGTTAGAGTTTATAGGAAAATCGATTACCTCGTAGGTTTTAGGATCTAAGATTTGAAGGATTGTAGGAGATTTGGAGATAACGGTTGTTTTTTCAACATCTCCATTTCTCTTTAAAACTTTAATGTTCCCTGATTTCTTCCAAATGATGTTAATAACGTTGTTGTTATCTAGATCTAATGCGGATATTTTTTTCCCATCAAAACCTAATATCTTGGCTATTTTGCCCTCGAACTCAACGAAGTCTCCAATAGAAAAACTTGGTAAACGAATGGATATCCAAAGACGGTATATTTCTTTGCTGGTGTCTTTATTTTTAGTGACTAATCTTGCAGATTCAGTGATTAAGCCTCCAAATCTTTTTTGAATGGCTGAAGATAGTTTTTTTGCAGATTTAAGAGAACCAACGTAGTAATCGATTCCCTCCCTAAGTTGGTTTTTCTGAGGGATGTAGGCTAACTTGTCTTTTTTATATAACTTGTCTAAGGTTTTATTAACAAATTTATTAACTTCTTCTTTTTGTTCATCTTCGATTCTTTTAAGTTGAGATCTTATTTGAATCACGGCTTCGTAATAGTTAGAATTTCTTTTACTACAGGTTGGACAAACGTCCTTGTTTAAACGAACGTTCACATAATGTTTCTCGTGGATACTCTCTCCAAAAACATTTGTGGTGGCTTCAATGATTAATTCGGCTATCGTTCCCTTCGTTTGAATAATGTTCATATCAACCGTTGGATTTTCAGATAAAGGATTAATTTTAATTGCATCCTCAATTGCTCTGTATATGATCTCTTCTTGAATTAGATTACCATCAATCCACTTACCTTCTATAAATTTAGCGTTACAATGAGCACAAATTCTCACAGAAATATCTGTGGGAACGGTTAGTATTTTGCATTGTTTTACAAAACATTCTGCACATAGACCTTCGATTAAGGGTTCGGATTTTCCACATTGATAACAAAACATATTTTTCACTTCGATACTATTTTTATGGTAAAAACACTTTTTTCCAAATTAAGACGATTTTTAACAAATTCGATTTTTTTAGTTGTTGATCGATCTTTAAAATCAGAAACCACGTCCATCAATAGGATGTAACTTGTACGTTATTTTAGACTACTGGTAACGTTTATAAAGGTTAGTATAAAAAGGTTTTTAACTAATGAGGACGTTATGATACTCTATTTTAATGGGTTACTCTCTTTGAAAGGAGTTGTAACATGGATAAAGTTGAAAAGGTATGATCTACAAAGAGTTTGTTGGTGTCCATTTTAATATTTATATACTTGATGTTTTAAATCAAACCACAAATTATTTAATATGTAATCATAATAGATCGTAAATGTAATAATAGTTTATTATAAAATACAATTAGAACGAGTGATAAAATGGTAGTTAAAATTGGAATAATCAAAAGTGGAAATATTGGTACTTCACCAGTATTGGATTTGTTACTTGATGAACGTGCAGACAGACCAAATATCGATGTAAGAGTAATTGGTTCTGGTGCTAAGATGAATCCTGAACAAGTTGAGGAAATAGTTCCTAAGGTTAAGGAATTCAATCCAGACTTTGTAATATTCATAAGTCCAAACCCAGGTGCTCCAGGTCCAGCTAAGGCAAGAGAAATATTATCTGGCTATGACATTCCTGCGGTCATCATTGGTGACGCTCCAGGAGCAGGTAAAAAAGATGAAATGAATGAACAAGGCTTAGGTTATATAATCGTTAAAGGAGATCCGATGATTGGTGCAAGAAGAGAATGGCTTGACCCAACTGAAATGGCTTCTTTCAATGCAGATGTTATTAAGGTTTTGGCTTTAACTGGTGCCTATAGAGTCGTTCAAAAGGCGATTAATGGACTTATTGAAGATGTTGAGGCAGGTAAATCCTTAGAGTTACCAAAAATAATCATCACTTCTGAAAAAGCTGTTGAAGCTGCAGGATTTAAAAACGGTTATGCTAAATCAAAAGCAATAGCCGCCTATGAGGCTGCTGAGAAAGTTGCTGACATTGACTTAAAAGGATGTTTCATGGTTAAAGAATCTGATAGATATATCCATTTAGTTGCTGCCGCTCATGAATTAATTGGTATAGCTGCTAAATTAGCAAATGAAGCAAGAGAAATCGAAAAAAGTAATGATACCATTTTAAGAACACCACATGGTGGAGACGGTTCTGTTCTTTCAAAAAGCTGTATAATTGATAAACCAGCTTAGATATACGACTTAAATAATACACATTTTTTTATTTTTTTAACGGTTCTTGTAACTGACTATTTATCTTTTTTTTTTATTTTATTCGTAGATGATATTTTTTTTTAATAACTCTGTAGAACACGACCGTTTTATTACAAAAAGTTTATATAGTATTATATAAATAATAAATTATATTGTGTTACATAAATAATAAACACGGAGTCAAGTGATGAAATTTAATGGGGAATGGATTCATAGAAACCAGTGATGGAAATGTGAAAATGGAGAGGATAATAGAATTATTTTTTAAAGCTGCAAATATGCAACGATGGAATGACCATATTCGTCCTGTTAATCTTGTTGAACTTGATAAACAAGCACATAAAATAGTAATATCTTATATAATAGCTAAAACAGAGGAATGTGAAAATAGAGAGATCAATTGGATTGACCTAATAGATAGATTTCTATTTGATTTCTTTTATAGGATTGTTTTAACAGATTTAAAACCGCCAATTTTTCACAAGATGATGGATAAAAAGGAAAAAGAATTAAATCGATATGTTTTATCGGTGGTTGAACCAAAATTAAATGACTTTGATCCTGATTTTGCAGACAAATTCAAGGATTATGTGAACTCCAACAAAAACTCATTTGAAGACGATATTCTTAAAGCCTCTCATTACATAGCTACAAATTGGGAATTTAAAATAGTTTACAATTCTGCTCCATTCATATATGGAATAGATAAAACAAAAGAGGATATTGAAAAACGAATTGAAGATCACTTTGACCTAAAGGGTGTTCAAAGGATTTTTTGGGACAGAAGACTTCATGGATTCATAGACCTGTGTGGGCAGTTAAGGTTTCAGAAAAGGTGGGCCTACATACCACGGGTTCCAGAAACGTCGGTTTTAGGACATATGTTAATGGTTGCAATAATAAGCTATTTATTTAGCATGAATTCGATTAAAAACCCGTGTAATAAAAGGTTATACAACAACTTCTTTGGAGGTCTTTTTCATGACCTTCCAGAGGTGTTAACAAAGGACATAATCTCCCCGATTAAAAAGTCGGTTGAAGGTTTAGATGAACTAATAAAGGAATATGAAATTTATCAAATGGAGAATGAAATTTTACCTCTTATTCCAGAAACTTGGGGAAAAGAACTGAAATATCTAACAGAGGATGAATTTGATAATAAAATCCTTGAAAAAGGAAAAGCTAAAAAAGTTTCTTCTACTGGAGAATTCAATGAGGATAAATATTCTCCTGTCGATGGAGAGCTGATCGAAGTGGCCGATAAGTTATCGGCATACATGGAAGCAATAATCTCAATAAGACACGGAGTCAGGTCAAAAGAGTTAGAAAATGCATCAGAAGAAATTAAAAAAGAATTTTCTTCTAAAAAGATTCCTAATCTTGATGTGAACTCTATTTACGAAAACATGGAAAAAATAATCAAAGAATAGCTATTTTTATATCTACAATCGTTTACTAAGATTTTAAATCTTCTATTGAACTCGTTCAGTTAGAAATGAAGAATAAACTTTCTTAAATTATCTAAGAATCTTTTTTTCACAGAGAGAGCAAATGATCCATTTAGAGGATGTTTAGATAGTTGTAATATGAGAATAAAATTGAAACGTTTATAAGATAATAAAATTATAGTGTATCATAGAGAATTTTCTAAAGATTAATAGAAATTCTCTAATGAGAGTTTTTATAAGCCTGATAATTTTTCATGAATTTGAACTCTTTAATCTTTAATATATTTTTTTCATGAAAATACGTGGTTTTAGAAACTAATTTTTATTTTTCTTCATTAAACATTTTCAAACATTTAATTTTATTTGTTATGTGGCAAAAATTTGAGTTATGTGGCAAAACTGAAAAGTATATATATTAAAAAATTTAAAACTCTGAAAATTTTAAAATATTGGGTTTATAGAAATCCTCAATAGAGTAAGCATACAAAAAATTATTAATATTCAAAAAACATAGTTAAATTGTGTTATTTATTATAATTGGCTGTGCAACAATTATTTTTTAAATTTTAGTTAAAAACCGTTAAATTTATATATAATGAGTTGTAATAATCTTATATGAGTAAAAAAAAATATGGGGTTTTGATATAAATGGTT
>JAITEE010000200.1 GCA_031282205.1 Candidatus Methanovirga aequatorialis
AATATAAATCTATATAATAATATTTTTATCTTGATTAAAAAAATATTTATCTATAATTTTAAAATTAAAGAAAATATATAAAAATCATTAATTACAAACTTTTCTTTCAGGACTATAAATTAAATCTTCCAATTTCGAAGTTTATCGCATTTTTTATTGATGGTGATAAAAAATAATATTGCCATGGTTTTTTAAGGATTTTTGAAGGTCCACCATAAACTCTATTTTAGGATTGTTGTTTAATAAAATTAAACTATCATAAATTTTATCTTCACATTTAATAGCTTCATCCACATATTTTTTTTCTCCAAAATATATTAGGTTCATTAATTTTTTGGAAAAATTACAATCCATTGTAATATTGTGTTTTAAAGAGAGATAATCCTTAAAATTATTTGGAAATATTGACTTTTTATCTATTCTTCTTGCAACATCTCCATTGATTTCTAAATCTAATGCAGAAGAACCTGTGAAGATTAAAAATATATTTTTTGTGCTGTCGTATATGATCTTTCCAGAAATTGCCCAATTTTTATCAAAGTGGCTTTCGTCCACAAAAATAAATATTTTTTCATCTAAATTTACTTTATCTAATCTATGTACTTCTTTTAAAAAGATATCTACAATATGTAAGAAGTCTGTTTGGAAATAACTTGTTACTTGATCCATGGAAAGGTATAAAATATTTTTAGGATTAATTTTCTTCGTGTTTAATAGATAATCATATAGTTGAAAAAGAATCGTTGTTTTTCCAACACCTCTAAGACCAGGAAGGACTATAAATCTCTTTTCTAAATTTCCCTCAAGATAGTCGTCTAAATCCTTTTTTATTTTAAAGTGAGAGGTGGACAAAAGTCTAAATTTTAAAATTAAAAACTCTAAAAATGCTTTAATTTAGAAAATAAGAAAATTTTTTCTTAAAAAAATTAGTTTTGACCACCTCTCAAAGTATTCATCCCGATAATTAAAATTTTTTATATTTTCTAATTTTTTGTTAATTTCTCTTTGTTTAGAGTAAATATAGCTATCTATTTCATCATCAAAAAACATAGAACCACATTTAATTTTTGTTGGATATCTTTATGTTCAAATACATATAAAAACTTATACTTTTTTTCGTATAAAAAAGATGTTTTTTTATACTTTTTTGTGTATAAACGATTGTGTCATTTAAGTTTTTTGGGGGTAGTGTAAAGTTTTTACCTCCTATAATTTTTTTCCTTTGAGAGAAAATATTTTTATTTAAGTCAACATTAAAGTTATCATCGTTCACGAAATGGACTTAGAAGAATTCCTTCTTTGTTACCATAAGAACTTAGAAGAGTTTTACTCTCCGTTATTTATTGAGTGAGTTTAGGAAAATCTTTGATTTTTTGTTTATTAATTTAATTATCGCTAAAAACAAGTTTTAAGATAAATAATAGAACTTCGATGATAATATTTAATTTAAATTTATGGCTTAATGAAAAATTTAAAAAAAAATAAATTATGAAGATCGCTATATTATCAAATAGAAAAAAACAACTATACTACTTCTTCAAACTTTTTTGAGATAGAAAAAAAATCTGATGTAGAAAGTTTTCCTGGTTATAACTAGTTCAATCATGTTTTTAAAAATTTTTAGGGCTTTTTTTACATTCAGATTAATGATCAAAGGTTACATAGGTTGATAGAAATGCTATGAGTTAAAATGTTTCAATATCTTTTTGGGAGAGAAGATTTGCATTTCCTTCGTTTAATGCTTTTATTCCTTCTTCAACATTTTCAACTCTTATGATCACAATAGCTTGATCTGTTTTTTTACTAACGAAGGCATATAAATATTCTAAGTTTATCTTGGATTTATCAAGAATGTTCAATATTTCATTTAAGCCTGTTGGTTCATCTGGAATTTCAACCGCTAAAACATCGGTTTCTTTTACGATGAAGTTGTTCTCTTCAAGAACTCCTTTAGCCTTTGCTGTGTCTTGGACTATCAATCTTAAAATCCCAAATTTTGATGTATCTGCTATTGAAAGAGCACGAATATTTATGTCTGCAGTTGAAAGGGAATTAATAGCTTTTTTTAATCTTCCTTCTTTGTTTTCAATGAATATTGAAAGTTGTTTTATCATTGTTAACCTCCTAATTTAAATTTCTTTCATCTGTTACTCTTATCGCTTTTCCTTCACTTCTTGGAAGATTATTGGGTTCTACTAATGTAACATTGACTCTTAAACCCACTTCTTTATGAATACGTTTGGCTACTTTATTTTCAAATTCTTCTAATTCTTTGATCTTATCGGAGAATATCTTTGGTGTTGTTTCAACCTTAACTTCTAATTCATCAAGGTTACCTTCTCTTGTGACTACTATTTGGTAATTTGGAGTTAAACCATCAATTTTAAGCAATGTTCTTTCAATTTGTGATGGAAATATCATGACTCCTCTAATTTTGAGCATGTCATCCGTTCTCCCTGTTATACGAGACATTCTCACCGTTGTCCTTCCACATTCACATTTTTCTCTGTTGAGTGAGGTTAAATCCTTTGTTCTAAATCTGATGATTGGCATCCCTTCTCTGGTTATTGTGGTTAAAACAAGTTCACCTTTTTCACCGTCTTCAAGAACCTCTAACGTATCAGGATCTATAATCTCGGGATAGAAGTGATCCTCAGATATGTGAAGCCCATTTTTAAATAAACACTCTTGAGCTACACCTGGCCCCATTATTTCGGTTAACCCATAGATATTCAATGCATGAATATTAAAACGATCTTCTAAATCTTTTCTCATTTCTTCAGTCCACATCTCTGCTCCAAATAAACCTGCTTTTAGATTAATATCTGCAGATGTGTAACCTTCTTTTTCAAGGAATTCAGAAAGATAAAGTGCATAGGAAGGCGTGCATGTGAGAATGGTACTTTTAAAATCTACCATGACCTCAATTTGTCTTTTAGTGTTTCCAGCAGATATTGGAATAACCGTTGCACCAACCTTTCTCCCACCATGATGAATTCCAAATCCTCCAGTGAATAATCCATAACCATAACAATTTTGTATTATGTCATTATTTTCACCACCTGCCATTATAATAGCTCTTGCAATGATTTCAGCCCAGATATTAATATCTTTTTCTGTGTATCCAGATACCGTTGGTTTTCCAGTTGTTCCAGAACTTGTATGAATTTCTACTATTTTATCATCATCTACTGCAAACATTGCAAATGGATAAGTTTCTCTTAGATCTGTTTTACTTGTAAATGGGAGCTTCTCAATATCTTTTAATTCTTGAATGTCTTCTGGTTTAACTCTGACATCATCAAAATGTCTCTTGTAAAATTGAACGTTTTCATAAACGAACTTCACAATATTTTGTAATCTTCTAAGTTGTAGTTCTTTTTTTGATTCATTATCCATACATTCGTATTTCTCGTTCCATATCATTTCATGCCTCTATTATATAATTCAAAAGTATTTTGTGTAATAGTTTCAATTATTGATTCTAATTTACATAGTTTTATCGATCCTTTTGATTAAAAGTATTCAAAATCTTTTAGAAAAATTATTAAAGGGACTGTTCAATAGTTTTATTGTCATAGTACTCGACATTTGATTTGAAAATGATGATAATTTTTAAACTTGTTTAAAATCTTTTAAATCATATTTAATTAAATAAGATCTAATAAAATAATAAACTTTATATTTTAAAAAGTTGTCTCCAGTACTATAACATCGTCAAAGGATCAGATGGCTTAATAAATAGTACAATTCAAAATAATAGATATTATGGTATTCCGATTAAATTTTTAACAACAAACCCATCTTGGAAAACCATTAAAATGTTGTTTCTATTTTTTAAAATTGAAATATCATCAAGAGGATTCTTTTTGGTGAAAACCAGATCTGCGTTTTTTCCAACTTCGATTGATCCAACACTGTCTTCAACGGCTAAACATTTAGCACTATTCAACGTTCCAGTTATAATGGCTTCAAGAGGCGACATTCCCATTTTCACAAAGTAATCTAATTCACCTAAGTTGTCACCATGTTCTTGAACACCACTATCCGTTCCCATAGCCATTGTTACCCCTTGATTGTATGCTAATTCGATATTTTCTTTATGGATTTCAACCAACTTTAATGTACCTTCAATTTTGTTCTCTTGTAAGGTCCTATTTTTAGCGGCTATCTCTTGGTTTTTCATAACTGAAAATGTTGGAACCAAGAAAATATTCTTATCAATCATTAATTTAGCATTTTTCTTATCAACAGATGTTCCATGCTCAATTGAATGAACACCAGCTTTAATTGAGAGTTCTAACCCTCCATGACCATGACAATGAGTGGCAACCTTTCTATCAAGACGATCTGCTTCGTCAACAATGGCCTTAAGCTCTTTGATATTGAACTGAATATCGTCTGTTTTATCGTTTGCACTTGTGGTTCCACCAGTCGCCATGACCTTTATAAAATCAGCACCAGCCCGCGCAACTTCTCTTGTTTTAGCTATTACTCCTTCAACACCATTACAAATAGGATGTGGAAGTCCAGGATATTTCACAATCATGTCATGCCCAGACTTTAATGTAACATCAAAATGACCTCCCGTTATTGAAAGAGGCATTACAGATATTTGAATTTTCGGTGATGGAAACAGCTTTTCAGCTGCCGCTAACTTAAATCCATAATCGGCTAATCCACAATCACGAACAGTTGTTATGCCCGCTTCTAATGTTAATTTAGCTGCATTTAATCCTTTATAGAAGTAGTATGAAAGTGGATCTCTCATATAATCTTCATTTCTAAAACCGTTGGCTAATAAATGGACATGAGCATCAACAAATCCTGGCATTAAAAAACCGTCTTCACAGTCTATAACATGGGAGTAACTTGATGAGTTTTGAGATACGTCACTACCAAATTCTTTTATTTTTCCATTTTCAATGGCTATTGAAGTATTTTCAATTACTTCTCCATTAACAACGCCAATAAGAGTTATATTCTTTATTAAAGTTGAATTCATTTGATTCATTCCTTATTGAATAATATTTCTGTTAATCTATCCATTTTATTAAATATTTTTATTAACAAGTATTTACTTACGATTTCTTAAATTAAACATTTTAAAAATATATCCTATCTTTGGATTAAAGTTCAATTATAAATGATATAGCTTTTAACTTCAATCTATAAATATTTAATGGTCTTTGCAAATTTATTCTGTACTTAAAAGAATAAATATAATTAATGGTTATAAAATATTAATTTATATTAAAGTTAAATATCCAAATGAGAGATCGTCTAATATTTTCAATGTTATCAGTTTTTTAAATTTTCAAATACTATTTAAAAATGAATAAAATTAATTTAATTATTTAAATTTCTTTAATTTTAAAAATAAATATTAATTAAATCGTTGTAATATAAATGATTAATTTATAATAGTTTAATTTTAAAATTAAAGAATTAAAAATTTTGCTAAAGTGAATTATTAGACAGCCTCATGATGACATTTAAATACCCAGAGATTATTTAAAAAATTAAAAATTAAATCGTGATTTAATGGAATTAACATTTTTAGGAACTTCATCGGCAATTCCTTCAAAACATAGAAATCACTCTTCAATAGGATTGAAAGCTTTTGGAGAAGTTATACTCTTTGATTGTGGTGAAGGAACACAAAGACAATTAATATTTGCTAAAATTAGTCCAATGAAAGTTACCAAGATTTTCATAAGTCATCTACATGGAGACCATGTACTGGGTCTACCTGGCTTAATTGAATCAATGGGATTTAGAGGAAGAACAGACCCATTAAACATTTATGGTCCTCCTGGAATTTTCAATTTTGAAATAGCTATTAATAACTTGGGATTTAACAATAAAACATTTAAAACAACCTTTCATGAAGTAGAAGGAGGAACAATAATAGACAATGACGAATACATTGTACAGGCTATTAAAACTAAACATAACGTTTATAACTTATCGTATTCAATTATCGAAAAGAAGAAGCCACGATTTTTAAGGGAAAAAGCTATTGAACTTGGTGTTAAACCAGGACCAGATTTTGGAAGACTTCACAATGGCGAAACTGTAAGAGTAAATAATAAGATCGTAAGTCCAGGACAGGTTTTAGGAGATGATCGTGAGGGGATTAAAATTAGCTATTCTGGGGATACAAAGCCAGCTGATGAACTCGTAGAATTTGTGAAAAATTCCAATTTACTTATACATGAATCCACTTATGAACAAGCAGATGAAGACAAGGCCATTAAACATTATCATTCAACAGGGAAACAAGCTGCAGAAATAGCTAAAAAAGCCCATGTTGATAGACTGATCCTCACCCATATAAGTTCAAGATATAAAAAGGTTGATAAAATCAAAGAAGAGGCTCGTGAAATTTTTAAAAATACAGACCTTGCCTACGACTTTCTAAAAATTGACATAGTGTCATGAAAAATTAATTATTGTGATATTCATGTAATTTAAGCTTCTAATAAAATTTTTAATTAATCTTTTCTTTACTTTTTTAAAATAAGATATGGTTGAAATTAAAGAAATTAGTGCAAAACAAGAAATATAATTGCCTGATTGGTAATTAGCTAAGTTTAAGAATAGTTACGAGAGTGTTTACATGGAATGATTAGGATAAAAGTTAAATTTATATATTGTTAAATATTAATAATATAACATAAAATAGAATGGAAAAATATAAAAACTATTTAAACAGATAAAAAGGTGATATATATGACAACGGTATTGAAAGAAATAAAAATAAATGTAGAACTTTTAAAGGCTATTGAAAAAAGAGCTAAAAATGAAAATACTACAGAAGATAAGATTTTTAATGAAGTTATAGAAAAAGGATTAGAAAAGAAAGAACCTGAAATACCTGAACACTTAATACTTAACAAAGATACTTATAATCCAGATCATAAAAGACTTATGAGTATGGCTGGAATTGCAAAGTATGGTAAACCTTTTAGTGCTGTTAAATTAGTAAGGGAAATGAGAGAGGGTGGACATGATATTCCTTGATGCTAATTTTTTAGTTTCTTTCTATCTTGAAGATGAAAAAGACCATAAAAAAGCATCGGAATTAATGAAAAGCTTTAAAAATAAAAAAAAGATAATACCTAAATTAATAACTGGTGAAACTATTAATATTTTGTTTACCAAGTTAAAGGTTGATAAAAATATAATAAAAGAGGTCTATGAAAACTTAAACAATGACTAAACTCTAATAGATGATAGCTATATTTTTGATAAGACTGTTGATAAGATTATGAACTCTAAAAAAGGTTTCCTTTCTTTGATCATGTTTATATAACATTAATGGAAGATTTAGGAATAAAAGAAATAGCTACCTTTGATAAACACTTTAATAACATAGATGGAATAGAACCAATAAATTAAAAAACCATCCAATCTTTTATTTAAAATTCTAATCTCTGATTTATTTTAATTTGGACTTTTTCTTTTTTTTATATTATCCGTTTATCAATGCTGTCAAGCTAATATTTATATTACTTTGAATACAAATTTTTGTATTGATTTATGGTGTAAAAAAGTTGGAGTTTTTCATAAAAATCAACACTTACTTATAAAGAAAACGTCAAAAATTGAAAAAATTCCAAAAAATTTTACAGTCTCATCAATACAAACATATTAACTTGACAGCATTGATCCGTTTATATAATAACGAGGAGTGGTAAAAAATAAAAAAGTTAAGTATGGTAAAAAGTTAAGTATAGTGAACTGATGGTGATCTTAAAAAATAAATTTTTCTGATTGAACCTTGCAACGAACTCGAAGAGTAAACTTAATCTCCTAAAAGATCATCTAACGTGCCTTTAATTTTAGCCTCTGTTAGTATGGAGTAATCTAAGATTTCTTTTATTAACGCTTTATTTTCTAACATTCGTTTTAATGCGGATTTCTTTAATAAAACATAATTCCACTTGGAGTTCATCCTACTCTCTTTAGGTAACTCGTTTACTTGTTGTAGATATTTTAACGTTGCCTTTCTTTTTGCTTGAACGTTGTAAGAAGAAACATCTTTATCCGCCTTAGTTTCGACAATATAGATATTATCGTTTATTTTTACAATGAAATCAGGGAAGTATCGTGCAATTAAACCGTCTTCTCTAATATATTTTATATTGACAAAGGTGTGATTATATTCGTTGATTTTTAAAAATGAATCAACTTGTCCATCTAAGTCAACATTTTCGATGAATATTTTTTCTAATCCTCCAGAACTTGATGGATAAGGTAGTGTCATGACAATTTAATTATTTCGATATTTTATTGTCATGAGAATTTCTATTAACTTCTATTTTTATTAATATTAATGAAATTCAATATTTATTAAAAATTATTTATTTTGAATTT
>JAITEE010000202.1 GCA_031282205.1 Candidatus Methanovirga aequatorialis
AATATAAATCTATATAATAATATTTTTATCTTGATTAAAAAAATATTTATCTATAATTTTAAAATTAAAGAAAATATATAAAAATCATTAATTACAAACTTTTCTTTCAGGACTATAAAACTCAAACTTTCAAAAAAAAATCAATTGTCTCGTTGAACAACGATTTCAAACAAATTTTAAATATAAGATCCATTTATGAAATCTCTTTTCAATGGGCTAGTGAGGTCTTAAATGATACTTTTTAAATCCAACAACACATAAAATCAAACATACCAAAGAAATTAACATTGCTAAAGTTAATATATTAACCACAGATAAAACATAGATAGAAGTTCCAAAGATGTTACCGTCGTATATACAATGGAAACCAAACATCATCGCTGACAAATTGATAAAGAACAGTAACGTCGCCCTTATTAAGCTTAATTCACTATCCAAAATTTTAGACTTGAACATATTAATAGCTCTATATAATGCGTAGCTACCTAAAACCAATGAAAAAAAAGAGCCGAAAAATGCTCCACAAAGTCCCACATATTCATGCATCAACATAAAAGATAGATCCCCCATAAATAACTTAAATTTTAAAATATTAAGCCCTATTTGAACCATAATGAAATATCAAAAATAACATCAGCGGCGTTAATGTTAATCCAAATACGTTGATAAGAAATATAACATAATCAAACACAAACCCATAGGTAGCAAACGATACCTGAATAAGGAACATTAAAGGAATATAGAAATTCAGCTCATGATGATTTTTTCCTCTTAAGTAACCCCAAATTTGCACAAACTCAAGAACACTGAAAACAAGTAAGAGTAATGATGAAATATATTCTCCATTATGCCCATATAAAGAAATTATACCATTTAAATCCATTATTATTCCTCTACAATTAACTACTCTTATATTTCATATTACTATTGTACCATTATTTCATATTTACTATATATTTGATAATTTAGTTACCATATATATTTAAATGTTTCTGTTTTATTAAATACAACTTATTTAAATTTAAATTATTTTATATAAAGACACGTTCCAATAACTAATTCCAATAAAATTTTGGCTCATGAGTATTTTTTGGCACATAGTTTTTATATAGTATTATTTCACGATATATTTATATGAATGTGAAGAGTAGTATTAGAAAAATGGTGATTGATAAAAGAAGCTTTAAATACTTTTAGAAATATTCATTGGCCTTGTGGTGTTTATTGTCCTGTATGTAATTCGTTTAAAATAAATAATACGTGGGAAAAGGGATCGTACAAGAAGATATTCTTGTAAAGATTGTGGCACATATTTTCAATGATTTTCACTGGATACTCCATTTGAAGGCAGTAAAATTCCGTTTGGTCAGATTACTATGGATTATTAACCAATATCCATAACAAATCTGTTAAACAGATGACCGAAGAGCCAGGATTCCATACCTAAACCGTTACAAGATACCATAAACTAAATAAGAGAGTATTTATTGAAAATATAACATATGAACCATCGTTTGATGGAGAATTTAGAGTTCGATGAATATTGTATGTTAACACTGTAAAATAAAGGAGTTAAAAAAAATCCCATTTGAAGAACCTCCAAGAAAAAGAACATTAAATATGAAAAGGAAGAGGAACCTACGAAAAAGAATAAACCTCCAAATATTCTACAATCTTACATTAGAGAATCCAAACACACAATTTTACTTGTTTTAAAAAATCTAAGGAAAAAAGTAGAAGGAAATAATAAAATCGTTACGAGTGAAA
Organism: Candidatus Methanovirga aequatorialis; assembly: GCA_031282205.1. Taxonomy (GTDB): domain Archaea; phylum Methanobacteriota; class Methanobacteria; order Methanobacteriales; family Methanobacteriaceae; genus Methanovirga; species Methanovirga aequatorialis. The sequence continues at coordinate 1,768 of JAITEE010000202.1, forward strand.
ACAAAGCTTACAATCTACATCGACGAATTATAAGATATACAATAAATGTGAACAATACATGAAAAAGTTGTAGCACATTTATATAGTCAATCATAGTGAAAAAGAATATGCTAATGAAGATGTTCATGTATAAACAGTGATGAAATATAGACATTCTTTTCTTCGTATAATTCTTAAGAATATTTTAGAGGAGTCTCTCAAAAAGAATTTACAAGGATATGTACTATCAGAACAGTATAGAATCAATTATAAATCAGATTCATACGACATGATACTCCAAAAAATAATAAATAATGAGCCATGAAATAATCATGAGCCAAAATTTTAAAAAAAAAAAAAATAAGTCCTTAAATATAAACACCCTTAATATAAAACAAATGAAATTATAAAATATGTTATATTAAATACAACACCTCGTATTTAATAATTAATATATAAAATTAACATATTTAAAATAAATAGTACTCGACATTTGATTTTAAAATGATGATAATTTTTAAACTTGTTTAAAATCTTTTATAATCATATTTAATTAAATAAAATCTAATAAAATAATAAACTTTATATTTTCAAAAGTTGTGTCCAGTACTATAAATATAAAATATTTGAAATAGCTGTAGGATTAACATATTTTTAAAACTAATGAAAAAAATATATAAACAACGACTATTAAATGTAAAATAAAGGGTTAAAATTATGGTTGAAACTGTTGGAATGATTTTATGCGGTGGATTTGGAAAAAGATTAAGACCTGTTACTGAAAAAATTCCTAAACCACTTGTTGAAATCAAAGAAGATTACACGATTTTAGATAAACAGTTGTTTGATTTTAAAAATGCTGGTGTTGATGAAGTTTATCTCCTGGCTGGTTTCTTACATGAAAAAATTAAAGAGAGATTTGGTGATGAGTTTAAAGGTGTGAAATTACATTATATCATTGAAGATGAACCATTAGGAACTCTTAATGCAATTAGATTAGGTATGGAAGCTATTGATAATAATAAACAGTGCATTATAAGAAATGGAGATATTGTAACCGATATAAACCTATCAAAAATGATAAGGCAAGGAAAAAATTCTGATTATCCTTTTTCAATTTTTATCACTCAAATGCAATCTCCTTATGGTATTGTCGAGATAAATGGGGATAGATTAAGTTCATTTAAAGAAAAACCCTTATTAAATTACTATATCAACGGTGGAATATATTTTTCAAAGGAGCCCCTTGACTTTAGTGAGTTTAAAACAGGAGACGTTGAAAAAACAATTTTTCCCGTTATGGCCAAAGAAAATAAGATAGGTTACTATAAAGAAGATGGATTATTTTGGATGGCAATTGATACAAATAAAGAGTTAGAAGCTATTAAAAAAGAGTACATTAATAGAACAGATAAACCATGGGGTTACGAGAAGCTATTAATCCAAACTGAAAAATATCTCACAAAAGAACTTTTTATTAAAGAAGGTTATCAAACATCTTTCCATTACCATAAAAAGAAGGATGAAACCATGTACATTCTTAAAGGTGCAGGTTATATCGAATTTGAAGATAGAAAAGAGTACTTCGATAAAAACGATACAATACGAATCCGAACCCTTCAGAAACATACCATCGTTGCCACTGAGAATACAACTTTACATGAAGTATCAACCTCTTTTTTAGACGATACAACGAGAGTTGAAGATTACTATACAAGATAAAAAATCCTTTCTGTATGATCATAGTAGCCAAACGATCAACTGGAGTTAAAGATTACCATACAAAATAAATCTTTAGGTATGAATATATGAGTGTTTAGAAGATGAGAAGAGAATGTTTAAAAATCATAGGAACCGCCCATGTTTCCAAAGAAAGTGTTGAAGAAGTAAAAGATGCAATCTACAATGAACGCCCAGAAGTTGTAGCTATTGAACTTGATTATAGTCGATTTATTCGTTTGATGGAAGAGAAGAATAGTGTTAAAAAAGAAGAAAAAAGTATGGGAGTTGCTGAGGTAGTTAAAGAAAAAAAAATTGGAGTCTACGTTACGAGTGGAATATTATCCTTTATGCAGAGTAGAATTGGTGCTGAGTTAGATATAAAACCTGGTTCCGAAATGATAGCTGCAATAGATGCTGGATACGATATCGGAGCAGAAGTAGCTTTAATAGATCGAGACATCAACGTCACACTACAAAGAGCAATAAATAAAATGAGTATATATGAAAAACTTAAGTTTGTATTCAGTCTTATTTATTCAATGTTTTCAAGAGGAGACGAATTGGAAAATATTGAAGATTTAAAAAAACAGGAAACACTAGAAGAGGTAATGGAATACTTCAAAAAAACATCCCCTTCAGTATATGAAGTCATTGTTCAAGAAAGAGACGCATACTTAGCAAAATCCATACTAAATATTGAAAAAGATCATGTAATCGCTGTGGTCGGTGCAGGACATAAAAAAGGCATAAATCACTACCTAAACAATCCAGAAGAAATACCACCAATAAAAGAACTCACAGACACCCAAAAAAGTGGTTTTCCTTGGATGAAGCTCATTCTAATTCTCATAGTTATACTAATCATCTTAACGGTGTTAAAACTACTCAATTTAATTGTTATATAGTTACCAGCCCATAAATTTTAAATATTCTATTCAACAAACAAATGATTACAACAATTTTCAAGATATGAATTAAAAAAAAAAAATTATTTATAAGCAAATCAAAAATTTCCTGAAAAACTCCACAAAAATTTACACCCTCTTACCAATGCTGTCAAGCTAATATTTATATTACTTTGAATACAAATTTTTGTATTGATTTAGGGTGTAAAAATTGGAGTTTTTTAAAAATCAACACTTACTTATAAAGAAAACGTCAAAAATTGAAAAAAATTCCACAAAATTTTACAGTCTCATCAATACAAACATATTAACTTGACAACATTGACCCTC
>JAITEE010000041.1 GCA_031282205.1 Candidatus Methanovirga aequatorialis
CAAAACTTCTTAGAGCTTCATCATCATTTTCCTGAAGTTTAAAAACTTTATTCACCATACTTATATATTGAACTTAAGAACTATATAAATATTATCATAGAAACTAATTTTTCATGACACTATGATATTATTCTTTCAAATCTATGATAAAAGAGATACTCATTTAACCAAAAAAAGATTTGAGAGGTGGTCAAAACTAATTTTTTTAAGAAAAAATTTTCTTATTTTCTAAATTAAAGCATTTTTAGAGCTTTTTAATTTTAAAATTTAGACTTTTGTCCACCTCTCGATTTAAAAAAAAAAGATTTAAAAAAAATCATTGTTTAATACTATTCTTCTGATCCTGTTTTTTTTGACTTAATAAATCTATATAAACCTATAAAACCAGCGACGAAGATTAAAGCTGTAACAGGATCGGGCTGTCTATTAAGTATCATAGGAACTATACCAGCTATAAGTAAAAGTATAGACATTATTTTTTCATTTTTAAAATAAAGTGTTGAAGCAACAATAGCTAAGACAGGTAAAATCAACATTGAAACAATCGCCTCAGGATATGAAGAAAGTTGAGCCAACGCTTTTGTACCTTGCATTTGCATCATCATTGTCAATTGACTCAAAAATTGACTGAACCCAAAAATTCCACCTACAAGACCTAAAACTCTCAATATTGTAGTTGACTGTTCATTGCAGACAGTTGACTGCTCATTTTTAATCATCATAATGCCTCCTATATTCAATATCAATAAATTTTTATAAAACTATCATAATTAATAGATTTTATAACAGAATAAGTTATTCATATCATTATATAAATAGCTTACTATTCAATCACATGTAAAAACAGAAAAAAATAAAGAACCATGGATCAACCAAAGGTACTTCCCTTTTTGGCTTGAAGTTGATGATTAAGCGTTCAAGTTTTGATTCAAATAGCCATTTCAGAAAAAAGCTTTGATTCAACCTTTTTTTAAAAAAAATCTGGAGTTAAGGCCTGAATCTATGAAAAACAAGTTAAAAACATTTTTAAAACATTAAAATAAAAGGAATAAATCTCAGATGATCTGTAATATTATATGTCTATTGCCGATAACCTAAATTTACACGTCAAACGTGCGTATTTCATTTAATGAAAAAAATCTAATGGATAAATTGAAAAAATCAATGAATAAATCAAAAGAAAAAAAATAAAGTTATTAAACAATTAAAGCGAAAAATTGAATAGAAATGTTTATTAAGAAATAGTTTTAGATGTACTATCGTTTATAGAAAAAATTGTAGTAAGTGATAAAGTTCTTAAAAATGAATTTTCTTTTAAATTTTAAAAAATATATATTAATATAAATAATTATTTTATTTAAAATAATTATTTAAATTTATTCATGCCAACATCATTAATTAATATAATAATTTTAAAAAAAAAAATATAACCTTAAAAATATGGTTTTTTTATAATATTAATTTAAAAATGAATAAAATTGATAATAAAATTTTTTTTAAAGATTTAACAACTTTCTAAATACCATATATAAAATATTATTAAATTAAACATTAGAGGTGTTAAAATGGAAAAATCAATAACATATTTTGAAACCACAGGAAAAATAAATACCGATGAACTTATAAAGATAGTTAAGAATAGAATAGAAAGATCAAATATTAAATATGTGGCTATTGCTTCTGCTTCAGGAGAATCAGCATTAAAATTAGCTGAAGAATTAAGTGATGTTACGATTATAAATGTGACACATCATAGTGGATTTAGAGAACCTAACGTCCTGGATATATCCGATGAAATGAGGAAAAAACTTGAAGATAAAGGAGTTATAACCTACGTTGGTTCACATGCCTTAAGTGGTGTTGGTAGAGGAATTACCAATAAATTTGGAGGAATTACCCCTGTTGAGATAATATCAGCTACACTTAGAATCCTTTCACAAGGAATAAAGGTCTGTGTTGAAATAGGTATTATGTTATCTGATGCAGGTATCATTCCAGTTAATGAAGAAATTTTAGCCATTGGTGGAACTGGAAAAGGGATTGACACTGGAATTATTCTAAGTCCAGCCAATTCAGCGAATGTCTTTGATTTAAAAATTCATGAAATATTAGCCATGCCAAGACCATGATTAGTTTAATACTCAAATAAGCATTAAAATCATTTTTAAATATTAGATTCCTTAACAATCCATTCATTTTTTTTCCTTAACTAAACACATAACATTGTTCGTTGAAACCTTTATCTTTAAAAAAACTTATTAAATATTTAGAGTAAATCGTATAACATGGAAACTTTAAGAAAAATGCAGGTTCTCTGTGACTATTCACAGTACGATATTTGTGACTACTCCACGGATATCAAACGATCCGATATTAATCTTCCTGGAATTTATCATACCATAGCTAACAGTTGTAAAATACCAATATTCAAGGTTTTAATGACCAATAAATGTGTTTTTGACTGTAAATATTGTATCAACCAATCTAAACATAAATTCACGAGATTAGAACTTGAAGTAGAAGAGATCACTAAAGTGTTCCTTGATTACTATCAAAAAAACTATGTTCACGGATTATTTTTGAGTTCAGGTATTGTTAACTCATCCAATTATACGATGGAAAATATGATAGAAGTTGCAAGGATCCTAAGAAAAGATTACGGTTATAATGATTATATCCATCTTAAAATAGTTCCTGGTGCATCTAAAGAATCTATAAAAAGAGCCATGCCACTTGCCGACAGGGTTAGTATAAACTTTGAATCTGCAACCCCAGATGGCTTATCTGAGATAAGTTCAACTAAAAGCTTTAAAAAAGATATTCTTCGTAGATTCAAATGGATCGATTCAATGAAGAAAAAAAATAAAAAATTTGCTCCATCGGGTGCAACTACACAGTTCGTTATTGGAGCCAATGGTGAAACAGATCATGAAGTTTTAGCCTCAATAAAATCATTTTATAAAAAATTAAATATACAACGTAGTTATTTTAGTGCTTTTGATCCTGTAGATGGGACGGAATTTGAAAACAAGGAAAAATGTAGTAGTAAAAGAACCACCCAACTTTACCATGCCGAGGCACTTATCAATTCATATAAATTTGATGTAGATGAAATAGTCTTCAATAAAAACGGCTTACTTTCAGAAGATGAAGATCCAAAATATCTTTCTGCTTTAAACATGAGCATATTTCCAGTTGAAATTAATTCAGCACCTATAAATGAGCTACTAAGAGTTCCTGGAATTGGACCCAAATCAGCTTCTAAAATTATTAACATTAGGAAAAAAATGCCTTTTAAAACTGTTAATGAACTTAAAAGACTAGGAGTGATCGTAAGTAGAGCGGAGCCATTTATTAAGTTAAATGGTGATTTTCAAGCTTCTTTAGACAAACTTTTATAAGGAGAAGTCAGCATTTATATCATTTAGAACTCTTCAATTTTATATTCATCAACATCTCCTTCTATCTCCAACCCATTGGTTGTTTTATTTATTATCAATCCAGAGAGACCATGACAAGAACACAGAATATCCTGCTCTGGATGAGTTCCAGGAGTTATATTACAACTTAACAAAACACTACCACCAGCAGATAAAACCATGTCCAATCTTTTTGAACTTGGATGATCCTTATCCAAAACAATGATCGGTGAGTTCATTTCTCGTGTTAGGTATGCCATAGACCTAATGGCCTTTTCATATTTTTCACCTTTTCCAAAAGCAGAAATAGCTATTATATCATCCTCCTCAAGGAAAATAGCTATTTCTTCTTTATTTGGAGTTCCTATAAATAAAAATTTCTTTTTAGCTACTTTTACTATTCCAACCGTTCCTGTATCTCCAATTAGGAATAATATCTGTGATGGAGTTAATTTAATATTCTTTTTATCCATAGAACATCCCATAATTGTCTCCAGATAATAGAGTCTGTAATAAGATTAAAAAATTGGTTGAAAATAAAATTAGGTTTAAGATCAACCGTTAAACTTCCTCTACATTTCCACTTTGACAAGATGGACAAATAACCTTTTTACCTATTCCTTTAAACTCATTGCCACAATCTAAACATCTATATTTCTTAGTTTTGAGTTTTTTTATATCAACATCAGCTATTGGTCCTCCAACTGTACACATACAATCACCTTTTAAAATTTCTTTAAATATTAAAATTACAAGTTTGTCTAATAATTGAACAGTAAAATAAATTTATAAAATGATTAATTATAATTCAATGGAAATTTTATAATTTTAAAAGTTTAATAGAACTATTTAATATTATGTTGATATAATTAAATTAATAAACATTACTATTAATCGCCAAATATTAATTATAGTATTTCTTATATTTTTTAGTTTTTATTTATACGATTAATTGTTAAAAATTACATTAAATTTTTTATATAATTATTTAAGCGTTTGGGTCATCATAGAAATTTTGTTTATTTTTAATTTCGCTTATTTTTGATTAGTCGTGCCAATAATTCGTATATCTGTTATAAATATCTATAAGATTTTATATAAATAATTTACTATAAAAACAAAGAAAAAATAAAATTATAAAATATCCAAAACACTATAATAT
>JAITEE010000077.1 GCA_031282205.1 Candidatus Methanovirga aequatorialis
AAAGTTTGTCAATTTATAAAATATTAATATTCCATATAATCTACCTAAATTTAATTTAAAGAATTTTTATAAAAAATAATTGAACTAATAATTGATAGACATTACCATTGTCACTATAAATAGATTAAAATTAGAAATATTTTATTTTAATCTTAAACCATTAATTTTTTTGTTTTGCCAATTGTATCTTCTGATTCTTTTGGACTTTCCAAACCCACAAGAAGCACATACTTTATGACGAACATGATACGCATTGTGCCCACATCTTCTACATCTTATATGGGTCTTTTTATTCTTTTTACCCATTGAGGGTGTCCCTTTCATTTTTAATCCTCCTTTGTATAAACGTTGGTTTTTAATCAAACTTTGATGGCAGTGTAATCTTAAAGTACAATTGGATCAATTCACGTTGATTATATAATAAGAATATTTAGTGCGTATTGGTCATGGAGAGATATAAACTATATTATCTCCTCTAATTAGGACGGTTCCTAATCTTCGTAACACTTCACCTTTTTCTAGCTCTTCAGCATCATCAAGAACCAGGTTTATATGTAAATCAAAGCTCTTTAGTACTCCTCTAAATTCCCTATCACCTTTAAGTTTAATTAAAACTGGGGAATTAATTGCTTGACCTAGTGCATCGAGTGGCCTTTGAACATATTTTTGCTTGTTCACAGTAATCACCTTATCTATGAATTCTATAATATATAAATTTATTTACTAATTTTTAAATCTTTATTCAACATAAAAATATATTAGTTATTATATAAAAGTTATTTAAATTTAGTACTTATTTCATAATCATTTTGATATCACTATTTTTTTAGATATTGGTAATTTAATATTATTAATCTATTGTAGGTTTCTATTGTAGGTTTATTTGATTTTGTATTTAAATATATCTAAAAAGTTTATAACATCTAATTTGAATATATGGCTACGCAATAAAATAAAAAATTATGAGCTATGGAGACGATTTTAAATGTTGGTAAAGATAGTAGAAAGAGATGAGGAACAGTATAAAATAAACGATCTTGTGGGTGAACTTAAAAAAAATAGTATAATAGATGAATCAGGAGCCATATTCACTTTTGAAGGTTTTGTTAGAGGTAGGGAAGTCAAGCACATGATACTAACCACACCTAATAGAGAAGAAACTGAAAGAAAATTGATCAAAATGGTTAGAGATATTGAAGAAAAGTACGATGTTCATGAAATATCTGCTGTTCATTACATTGGAAAGTTTTATACTGGAGATACATTGTTTTTATTAGGTGTTCTTGGTTCTCATAGGGAAGAAACATTAGAAGCTATGAAAGAGACGATTGAAAAAATAAAATATGAACTTGACTTTAAAAAAGAAGAGGTTTCTGATAATGGAACAAGGATCATTTTGGCTGGAGGATAGAATTAATGATAACTTCTGCGAAACTTGTTTAAAAATTAAACTTAGGAAAACTAAAGATTTCCGTTTATTCACAAAATGAATTTAGAAAAATCGAGGATTTTAAATTGTTTTTGACAATAATCGAAGTTTTCCCGTTTGTCACTGAAAGTAACTTAGAAGAATTTCCGATAGGAAATTAGAGGAACTTATTCCTCTCTTTATTCTTCGTTTATTAATGAATTGAATTTAGAAAAATTGAAAATTTTTCGTTTCTAACCTAAACAAGTTAAGTTTTCATAATTGAAAATAAATTTTCAATTTTATAATGATTTTGGTAAAGTTTGTCAATTATAAAATATCAATATCCAATATAATCTATTCAAATTTAATTTAGAGAATTTTTATAAGAAATAATTAGATTAATAATTGATAAACATTACAATTATCACTATAATAAAATTTAGAAAAATTGAATTATGGGACAAACCTCTATAAAGAGGAAAGGGTAATTATTAAGAACTATTTTTTAGCAACTATTATTTCAGTTGATTTTATAATAGCTGAAATATCATCTCCTTTTTTAACATTTAACTCTTCAACAGCTTCTTTTGAAACTAAAGCAGTTATTATTCCAGGATTTGAAACATCTATTCTGACTTTTGCCATTACGGCACCAAGTTCAACTTCACTAACTTTACCATCCATTACATTTCTTGCACTTAATTTCATTATAAATTCCTCCAATATACTACTATCAATTAACTATTAAATTCAACTATATTAATTATTTTTGTTTTACCAAATTCCACATATATCTTCAGAAGAGCATATTCCTTCTCCATCAGAACATTTAGGATATTTCACACCTTTTCACCATCTTTATATCCAATAAATACGATATCACGCTTTCAGTTGTCATCGAAATCATATTCATACGTAAAACTTTCATTTGAGTCTAAAACTTCTTTTAATGTGTTTGAATCTGATGAAATTTCATGATCCATACCAGAGGATTCATCTACTATTGAATTTGTTTAATATATAGGGTGTTAGATTTTGAGCAAAAATCGAAGCATTGTCGAACCTTTTCTGTCATGTTTTAAGGTTGTAAATATCTTATTTTATAATACATTTCTATATTGGAAAATTTTAAACTAAAATACTTGATTTTAAGTTTTAAAGTAAGCTTTGCCGAACATGCGAAAAATAACTCTCATTAAAACACTTTAAAATAAAATTTAAATATTAAATCAGGTTTATTTAATGTTTTTAAAGTTTATTAAACTATATTTATAACATTAATAAGAGAATAATGATTATTATTAGAATATAATCTTTAAAAAATTGTTTAAGATTTGTTAAAAAATTATAAGATTTATTTTATCTTAGACCTGAAAGAATCTTAGACCTGAAAGAATACTATGACTGAAATATTTCATTAAGATTCAGTCATAGATGAATTTCAGTATCATGGATTGAGATAAGAAAGTTTTAAATAATATGGTAGATATACAATAACTATGAGTTCTGATTTAGATAAGAATCAACATTCGGTATATAGGTTGACATATCATTTGGTGCTTGTGATTAAATACAGAAAACAAGTGATTAATGAAGAAATATTTGATAGACTTATTGAAATCTTTAATAAGAATGCTATTAACTTTGATATAGAATTGGAAGAGTCTAATTTTAAATCAGACCATATACATTTGTTATTTAAAACTAAGCCTCAAACTCAGTTATTGAAATTCATAAATGCATATAAATCAGCCAGTAGTCGTTTAATTAAAAAAGAATATCCAGAAATCAGGAAAAAACTTTGTAAAGAAGCTTTCTGGAAAATAGGTTATTTCATAAGCACTACTGGTGGAGCTAACTTAGAAACTGTGCAAAAATACATACAAAATCAAAAGAGACTATGAAAACAGTAGTGAAATCCTATAAGATAAGGATATATCCAGATAAATCCTTGCAAGAACGATTATTTGAGAATTTTGGATGCAATCGATTTGTATTCAACCAACTACTCAGTAATAATAAGCTTATTTTTGAAATAGCTGTTAATAATCCACGAATAAATCCAAATAATTATAAACCACGGATTAATAGGGTAACTCTTAATAATTGGTTGAATGAATTTAAAAAAAAGCATTTTTTCTTAAAGAATGCTGAAAGTACAAGCTTACAATCAATTTGTGATATATTCAAAGATAGTATAATTAGATTTTTCAACCGACAGAATAATTATCCAAGATTCAAGTCACGTAAAAATCCTATGCAAAGTATACGTTTAAAGAATAATAACAATAGCATACAATTTGAAAACAATAAATTACGGTTACCACGGTTGGGATTTGTCAAATATAGAGACAATAGAAAAATCAGAGGATATATTCTCTCAGCTACTATACGATTTGAAAATGGTAGATGGTTTGCAGTATTAAACTGTAAAAATGTACCAGTTGAACCACTATCAAAGACTGGTGATAAGATTGGTATTGATTTAGGACTACGTGATTTGATGACTTTTAGTAATGGTGAAAAGAGAAAACCAATCACTCGTCTAACTAAAATAGAATCACAAATATCTAGAGTAAATCAAAACTTATAAAGGAAAGTTAAAAATTCTAATAACTGGAAAAGGAATGTTCGAAAATTGCAAAAACTGTATAATAAAATCTTCGATATCCGTAATAATGAATATCAAAAATTATCTACAGAAATAATACGATGTTTTGACTTCATTGCATTAGAAAAACTATCAGTGAAAAATATGATAAAAAATAAGTGATTAAGTCATAGTATAAGCCAGATAGCTTGGTCAAGGCTCGTTGATATGATAAAATACAAAGTAGATTATCTATCAGAGAATGGTTTTGTTCAGAATGTGGAACTAAGCATGATCGCGATATCAATGCAGCTATCAACATTCTCAACGAAGCTTATAAAAATATATAAACAATGAATGTACCGCAGGACATGCGGGAATTTAAGCTTGTTGCTACTATGGCTCGTTTAGAGCTATCTAAGCAAGAAACTGTAGTTTATAATACTATATTTTAGTATTTTAGAGAGCAAGAATCTCCGACAAACAATACAGAATAATCAGTCGGGGAGTACGTCAATACAGCCTACGATCTACCTTTTCTAAAGTTTGTTACGTAACACCCAGATGAAAAATAAAGAGACCATATGATGAAAACAGATCGACTAATTAAGGATAGTGTTCATGGAGACTTTTCTTTAAATGATTTTGAAGTTAGAATAATGGATTATCCACAAATTCAACGTCTTAGACGAATAAAACAATTAGGATTCACATCTTTAATCTATCCTGGAGCGAACCATTCAAGATTTGAACATTCAATTGGAACGATGTATCTTGGATCAAAATTAGCAGATCATCTAAAGTTAAGTGAATACAATAAAAGACTTGTTAGAATAGCGTCAATGTTACATGACGTAGGACATGGACCATTTTCACATGCCTCAGAACCAATTTTAGATGTTAAACACGAAGAATTATCTGTTAGAGTTATTAAAAAAACATCACTAAATGATATTTTAACTGAAGAATTTGATACAAAAGAGATTATAGATATAATAAATGGAAAAGGAGAGTTGGGACCTATCGTGTCAGGGGAGCTTGATGTAGATAGAATGGACTATTTAATAAGAGATTCTCACTATACAGGTGTTGCATACGGCATAATTGATATAGACAGGATAATCTCTAATTTAAAATTGAAACACTACTTAATATTAGATAAAAAAGGTATACAAGCAGCAGAATCAGCACTTGTAGCAAGATACCAAATGTATCCAAGTGTTTATCAACACCACACCACAAGAATTATAAATTCAATGTTTAGAAGATGTTTAAAAGAAATCATTAACCAAAAACTAATAAAAACAAAAAATCTCTACAGCTACGATGATATTGATATTATTTCTCTATGTAGAAATAGTGAGGGCTTCATAAAGGACATCATCACACGATTGGACAATAGAAACCTTTTAAAGATTCTGGATTCAATTCGTTTAAATGAGTTTGCAAATCCACAGGACATATTTAAAATCAAAGAAAAAACACTTAGAAAATGTGAAGAAGAAATAAGTGAAGATTTAAAAATAAACAAAGAACATATAATCATTAATATTCCAGAGTATCCTAAATTTAGTGAGATGAAAACACAGGTTGCATTTGGGGATAAACTATTCAATTTAAGTGATATATCAAGTATTGTTGGTGCATTAAAAGATGCAAGATTTAATTATCCAGATATTTGTCTTTATGGCCCTAAAGAAGAAAAAGACAAATTTAAAAAGTTTAAATTAGAAAATTATATGGATTTACCAGAAAAACCCCAAAATAAATTCAACACTCTACATACAGACCAATTAAGACTATTTGATTAAGATAAAAAATAAACACCTCAAACTCAATGATTTTCTAACTTCTCTTCGAGAACTTTCTCAAGATCGTTCAAACCAGTAAATCTGATAAAATAGGTTAAAAACATTTAAAATCAGAAAAATTGGGCAAAATGACGTTTAGATGATTTGACTCTGAATTTTAAGGTAAAAAAACTGTGGTGTCTTACCAAATATGATTAAAAATGATTATATAAACTGATAGAGATAGAAAAAATACTATAAAAGAAATAACGCACCAATGAAATTTATTATAAAAATTTTTCAGTGGAGTACTGTTTAAGGGGTTATTAAAGATTAAAAGTAATAATGGTGCGATTGGGATGAAATATCTTCCTTGCAGTCCCCAAATCGTGTTAGATCCGAGTGGAGTCCATGTTATAAGTTCAACTACACACATAGCTAAAGAAATAATCAAGAAGATGGATAATCCAATTAGTTTCTGCTTTAAAGTTAGTTTAAAATTTGAAACGTTGTATGCTGATGTGAGTAGTATTATGATTAAATAAACATAGACTAAAAATGAAGGAAGGGGTAAGTACTTATCAATTCCAGCGTTATGAATTCCAGCTACAAAGTTAATAATGTACATGTTACCATGAGATACTACTGTGTTAATTAATAAATTAATAAATTCTACTTGATGAAAGTAAACAAAAGAAGCGTTATAGACATGTGCATGGAAATATGAATTATAACCTTGATCTAAAATTGAATACAAGTGTTTAAATGTATTGTTCCAGATTATTGAAATGGCTATTGGAAGTAAACATGTGCAAAGAAAAGTTGTTAGGTAGTTTGTAATGTTTTTGAATTTATTTTATGGGATGATGAAAAAAAGTAGGATTATTAGTGCGTATGTGGGTTTGGTTAATGATAAGGCTAACGTTGAGATAGACAATATATATATATATCTTGTTTGTATACTGTTTTTGTTTAAGGACAAGTTTAGGAATAGTGCGATCACTAAAAACGATAATGCCATGGTTAAGCTATCACTGGAGGCAGAAGCTGCAAGGGAAAGAGTCCTAGGCATTACTGAGATTAATAATAATGTGTGTTTTAGTATTGGGATTTTTTTAATCGCGAAGTAGGTGATTGTGGTGTAGATTAATAGGTTAATTATTCTGCATACGTACATTATAATCAAAGCTGAGAGGTTAAAAAAATCTCCGATTTTCATAACCAACGCAGTGGCTAAGTAGGGTAATGGAGGATAAGTGATGATTGACTCACCAGACATGTCATAAATCATTTTTCCATTGCTATTTATAGGATAGTCTGTATAAGTTTTAAAATAAGGTTCCATATTTTTAGGAACTGTAATATCTGCATTTTTAGGAATAAGGTTTCCTTCACTAACATCGTACGCTTTAAAAAAATGACTTGTTTCATCGTTAACACCAAATGGTGGAACAGTTACTGCGAAAGTTAATCCAACGACTAAGGATAGAATAAAAAAATAATGTTCTACTTTTATATCTGGATCCATTCACACTAAACCTCCAGAAGAATATTATTAGTTTATATGGTGTTTTATCCAACGTTTATAATATATGAAATATATTTGTTAACTCTTGGTTTAGGCTATATGATTCGTTCAATCGTCCATCCATTCAAATAATTCATTAATTGGAGAAATATCAACGATTGAACTTGGTGGACTATCACACCAAACATCTAAACAAGTATTTCCTTCAAATTTGTCAACGGCCGCTGCAGGATCAATACAAACCCAATCATCATCAGTTGGTCCTTTAATATCCATGCGAATATGTACACCTTCACTAACTGAACAGACAACATTTTTTACTCTAAAATCATAACCAAGTTCTTCCACTACAATTGAAGTTATTTTAACTGCATCTGCACAATTAATCTTAGCACCAGAACCAAGTAACATTTGTTTTAAGGTACTCATGGAATATTCGGAATTGGAATAGTAGACATAATCATTTATTCTATTTTTAAGAACCTTATCGACAAATCCACAATACGTATCAAATTTTCCATACTTGACCTGTAACTTTTGAGTAAAAGTCATATTTTCAGGTGGTTTAGGGAGTACTGGGACTCCACCACCACCTGATCTAATGTTTAAATAAATAATGTTTGGTTCATATTTGTAGACATCTTGATAGATTGCATACCTATTCCACATATCACCATATTTTTCTAAAGAAATATAGTTCCCATGAAACAAACCGTCTGATTCACGCACAGCTATTTTAACAGGTTTACTTTTGTTATCTCTTACATAGGCATCGAACCTCTTAACAACATCATGAAATTGATCTAACCTCAATGCAAATGGAAAAGGCTCGTTACTAATATCTTTTTTATAAATTGGATCTTTAGAAGTCATACTCTCTCTCTTTATATATTACTATAAAACTTGTTACTTAAAACTTTTTTAATAATTTGTTTGAATTCAAAATTTGGAATTTAAATCTTTTAAATTTTTAAATAAAGTTGACATTTTGACATACTCTCCGACTGAAAACTCTAAAAAATCAGTCAGAGATTCTTGCTCTCTAATACAATTCTGTATTAAGCTACAGTTTCTTGCTTAGATAGCTCCAACGAGTCATAGTAGCACAAGCTTAGAATTTCTGCATATCCTGCAGTACATTATTAAATTAAGCTACATTTAGATATTATCATGAGGCAGTAACATCTCCATCTCAAATCTTTTTTATCCTCTTTTAATTCTGTTTTCCAGTGTTTGAGCTTGGTTTTTGCATACACCGTTGAAACTAAGAATTGATACTTGAAATTCATCTATGACTGAAACAATTCAGATTCTCAGTCATAATATTCTTTCAAATCTATGATAAATTTATTAAATTTAGGCTTTGTAGAAATCATGTTAAATATGATTGGATCACTTAAGTATTAACAAACCAAAAAAGTAATCCTATTTTTGATGTATGTGATAACGAGTTAATAAAGTTTACTTTTGTAGCTTTTGAAATTGTTAAAATGTCTTTACCAGTTTATTCGTGTGAAAAATCAAAGCATAAATACACTCAACATCAACTCATGACATTATCATGCTTGATGAAGCGTTTAAAACTTGATTACCATCTTTTCACTTCGATAATTCAATACCAGAATAAACAAGTATTAATCGATTTAAGACATTCCACACTACACCACATTACAAAAATTCTTTAAAAGAATAGGATCAAAGTCATTTAACATAAAAATCATCTGAAGTCTTTGTCTAAGAATTAGAATTTTAGACTTCAAAGCAGCCTATTTTTAAAGTTCCAAATAATCAACCTTTAAGTGATTCCACAGTTTTCCAAGATTTTCTCACGGTATCTGGAAGTTCATCGTAGCCACACTTCTTTAAAAATTCAATAGTTTTAGAGTCACTTGGATAGCCTGAACCAACGTCTCCAATTTTCCTATACTCTTTTTTTAATTCATCCATAATTTCATCCCTTCTTTCTTTTGCAAGTATTGATGCTGCTGCAACAGGTAAATAATTATCATCTGCCTTATGTTCTGCTATAACTTCTACTTCAGACGCTTTTTCCCCAAGGAAAGATCTACATTTATTTTGAACTCTCTTAGGTTTAACATCAAAACTGTCAAGAATTATTCTATCATATTGATAGCCATTTAACTCGTTAACTATCTTTCCAATTGCCACTTCCTCAATATCGTTTAAAGTTATAGTTTTTCTTAAAATATCTATATCCCTCGCCTTTATTTCAACAAGACTATAATCAAAAATTTTTTTTAATTTTCGAGCTAAAATCTTTCTTCTTTGTGGAGTCAATTTCTTAGAATCTTTAACACCCATTCTACTAAGCATTATTTCCTTTTCTTGAGGAACAATTATCCCAGCAACGATCAATGATCCTATAACCGAACCACGTCCTGCTTCATCAATGCCTAAAGTTTTCATAAGAACAAACCTGTAATATCATGACTGATTTTAATCTGGATTAAAGTTATCTAAATTTTGATTTGTTTTAAAGATTGTAGAGTTTTAATTTCACAAAATAGTATTTCTTATATTTAGTTTTTATTTATATGCTTAATTAGCTAAAAATTGCGTTTAGAAGATGTTATATAAATAGTTTGCTATAAAAATAAAGAAAAAATAAAATTATAAAATATACTAATCACTATATAAAAGAATTTATATTGATTAAATGCAATTTTAAGTTTTTTTTTAAAGGGGTGTGCAACAATTTATTTTTAATTTTTAATTTTCGATTTTTCTAATGATTTTTTTGTATTTTTTTTTTAGTTTTTTGATTTTAGAGTTTATTTTTACACTTGCAATCGTTGGCATTAAAATTAAAATCGATAAATCCTTAATTAAATTGATATTTTTTCCTGTGAGGTAGGGTTATTTATTTGTGAGGTTTTTGTTGTGAAGTATTTTTAAATTGTGTGCTAATGTAATTAAATTAACTTCACTTTGAACTTTAT
>JAITEE010000194.1 GCA_031282205.1 Candidatus Methanovirga aequatorialis
AAAGTTTGTCAATTATAAAATATCAATATCCAATGTAATCTATTTAAATTTAATTTAGAGAATTTTTATAAAAAATAATTAAATTAATAATTGATAAACATTACCATTATCACTATAATAAAAATGAAGTTAATAGAAATTCTCATAGCACTAAAATATCGAAATAATTAAGTTGTCATGAAAATAGTATATTACGAAACTTTTATAACTGATGAAATATATATCGATAAAGAATATTATTTCTAATCATAATTTTAGATATTGGATAAGTATCTTTTTATGAAAATTGGTTAAAACAATTCATACCATCAAATGCAAATATAAATTGATTTATAAGATTCGCACTATAATAGTAGCATGAGCGATGATTTAATTCTAGACTCTTTGATTTTTTTATAAACATCTACCACCTCTCCAACAACCAATATTGCTGGTGTATCTATTTTTTTACCTCCAATATCTGAAAGTGTACCAAAAATTATTTTTTCATTTGGTAGTGTTCCATTCTCAATTACACAGACTGGAGTGTCCTCGCTACGATATTCCATTATCTTTTTTGTGTTTTCTTTTATGTTGCCAACCCCCATTAATATGATCAAAGTATCGGCTCTATAATCCCATTTTACCTGTTTATGCTTTTTTTTAGGGTCTTCGTGACCTGTTATAATAGTAAATGATGTTGCAACAGCTCTATGACTAACTGGTAGTCCTAAACTCGTTGGGATTCCAACAGCCGATGTGATACCTGGAACGACTTCAAAAGAGATATTGTTTTCTATCAACGCCAATATTTCTTCTCCTCCTCTTCCAAAAACAAATGGATCCCCTCCTTTTAATCGGACAACATTTTCATTGTTCTTTCCCTCCTTTATTAAGATTTCATTTATTTCTTCTTGTTTTTTATAATGTTTTCTTGCTTTTTTCCCCACATAAATTTTTTTTGCGTTAGCTCCATGTTTTAAAATCTCTTCATTTGCTAAGTTATCATAAATTATTACATTGGCTCTTTTTAAAACGTTGACGCCTTTTAAAGTAATGAGTTCTGGATCTCCTGGACCTGCTCCAACCAAATATACCGTCATTAAACACACTCCTTAAGTACCGTATCTGTTTCTAATCATTGATTTTATAAACATTTTTATTGTTAACATTGAATTTTATTTGGATATTAAATTTATTATCGACATTCTAAGAAGACCCACATACTACAACATCCCTTTGAAAAAGTTTAAACCATGATCCGAACCAAGTAACTCATTTGAAGCTCTTTCTGGATGAGGCATAATTGCACATACCAATCCAGATTCATCACAAACCCCTGTCACAGCTTCAAGAGAACCATTTGGATTTTTATCAGCGAACTGTACTACGATTTGGTCTTGATCTCTAAGTAAATCAATATCCTGATTAAAATATCTGCCTTCAGCATGAGCTATTGGCATCTTAATAAGCTCATTTTTTTTAAAGTTTTTTGTAAATGGAGTTCTGTTGGTTTTAATCTTTAAATTCTCCCATTGACATATAAACT
The DNA here is from genome assembly GCA_031282205.1 of Candidatus Methanovirga aequatorialis. Lineage (GTDB taxonomy): Archaea > Methanobacteriota > Methanobacteria > Methanobacteriales > Methanobacteriaceae > Methanovirga > Methanovirga aequatorialis. The sequence goes on from JAITEE010000194.1 coordinate 1,529, forward strand.
TAGAATTTTCATTCACCGTGAAAACTCCTGGAACAAGTCCCACCTCAGCCAATATTTGAGCTCCATTACATATTCCAAGAACTGGTTTTTCTTCTTTTACAAGGGATTTGATTCCTTCAACCACTGGTGTAATTGAGGCAATGGCTCCTGCTCGTAAATAGTCTCCGTAAGAAAAACCTCCAGGTATTACAACACCATCAAGATAACTAAAATCGTTTTTATTCCACCACACATATTCGACCTCACCACCTGCTAACTTAATTACCTTATAAACGTCCCTATCACAATTTGAACCAGGAAACCTAACAACCCCAATTTTCATTTTAAATCACTTTAACCTCTGCTTATCAAATTCATCTGTATTGGGCATGTAAATCGAACGAACCATGATTAGTCTTAACTTCTACTTTACATCAATTTCATGGTCATGAATCACTGGGTTTGTCAACAACCTCTGACACATGTCCTCTACTTTTTTCTTTATTTCTGACCTATTTTCTCCTTCCATTTGAAAGGTAAGTGTGTTGTAGCCGTTGGTATTTTCCACTTCATAACCTAATAAATCTAAGGCCCTTTCAATTGTACTTGTTTCTGGATTTAACATGCCTTTTTTGAGTGCAATCCTTACTTCAACGTTGTATTTCATATAAATCACCATTAAACTATAACCACAAATAATTCTATTCATCCACTACTTTCTCAATAGTTAAAATATTTCGATCGTCTTTAAACTCGTAAGTAGTATTATCCACATAAGTTTTAATAAGGAAAATACCCAATCCTCCAACTTCTCTCTCATCAGAATTTAAAGTAATATCAGGATCATTAGAGGACAATGGATTAAATGGAGTTCCTTTATCCACGAATTTAACGATTAACTTTAAAGGATCTTCTTCAAATTTATACTCTATTTTTATCAAATTATTCTCATCTTCCATTTCGTAACCATGATTAACGATGTTTGTAAAAATTTCCTCTAAAATCATGCTTAGCCTTAATTTAAACGTTTTAGATATATTCCGTGAGTCCAAATACACATCAAAAGTATCTAAAATTTTGTCCAATTCTTTTTTATTCGCCTTTACAACAATATCCAACATATCATCCCATTAAATCCATGAAAAACTCCACACTTTTTTACACCCTCAATCTAATAACCAACAGTGTCATTATATATTTTAGCAATTTCAACATTTTTAAAACCTTTATTAAGTAATAAAAGTATTTGAGCTCTTAATTCCTCTTTAGATTTTTTAACAAAACCTTTTAGAGCTTCATTATCATTTTCCTGAAGTTTAAAAACTTTATTCCTCATACTTATATATTGAACTTAGTACTATATAACTATTATCACAAAAACTAACTTTTCATGGCAGTACCATCATGTGAATTTTTTACAATGTCCCCTTACGTAAACCAAATACTAACTAAATGTATAGTACCCTGTTTAATATAAAAGTGTCGATTTAATATTAAAAAAATCGAGGGCGTGAAAAAATGTGGAGTTTTTCATGAAAATCAACCTTTTACTTATAAAGAAAGCGTGAAAAATTAAAAAAACTCCACAAAACTTTACAACCTCAAAAAATCACAAAATTGACATTGTAAAGAATTCACATGATGGTGCCTAATTTTTTGAGTATTTGATATTTTTTTGCGAATTCTGTTACATTTTTTATTATTCTGTCATTCCATCGCTTAATTTGTAATGC
>JAITEE010000037.1 GCA_031282205.1 Candidatus Methanovirga aequatorialis
ACTAATTTAAATTAAATTTAAAATGAAGTTTTAATAAAAATTATCATGACAAAATTCCAAATCTTAAATTAAAAAAAATATTAGATCAATATAGATAATTTTTATAAAACACTAATAAAAACACTAATAAATATTATGAAATATTAAATTGTCATAACACTATGACATATATTCTACATAAAATCATTTAATATAAAAATCAAAATATGATTTCTACAAAGCCCAAATATCATATAAAAAAACTTCTATGTCATGAAGTTGTTACATGAGCTAAAAAATAAAAATTTTAGGAAAAAACTATGATCAGAAATAAACGATTTTTTAATAAAGCACGACGATTTTTGATTAGGAAGGATATCAACGTCTTGCATTGGAATGCTGATTACATTGAAGGTGTTTTAATAAAAACAAGTTTTTCTTTTCCTTCATTATCAATTATTGTTTCTAATTCTATATTTTTTTATGGTGCATCGATCTTAAACAACAAAGCTAAAAATGCACAAATAGATCCGCACAATGGTTCATCTTCTTCTGTATTTCAAAATTCTCTTTCTAATGCAACCAACACCCATATTAATCGTGGCGGACGGATCTTTAAATTCTTACATTGTTTTAACGTTCAACATATGTTTATCAATCCTATGCCGTTGTTTTATATGTTGGTGGTGGGTGGTAGACCATCGTAGCACACGTTGAAGTATATGGTTTCTTTTTTTTCTTTCTTTTCAACCATCACCAACCTTTTAAGAAAAAGCTGATCAAAAAAGTTTTTTAGGTCAAGCCTTTTTAAAAGGGCTTGGATGGTGGTTGAATTAAAAGAAAAAAATGGTGATATAAAGTGATTAGAAATAAACGATCTTTTGGTCGGAGTATACGATTCATCCTGCGGGATGATGAAGGCTGTTTGAGTTTAGATGGAGCTAAAGGTGATTAAATATGTCTTTAGCTCTGAAACTTAAAGGTATAATACTTATCATATTTATGATGAGTACATGTACAGCTTCTAGTTTTGGAGCTGATAATAGTTCTGATTTACGAGAAGTAACATTGAAAGAAGCAAATAATGCTGTTTTAAATGTGTTTTCAAGTGATCAGAATGACAGTGATTTATTGACTTATGATGATTTAATTCATTTTTTAGAGAAAGGTAAGAACTTACCTGAATATATTATTATTGAATCAGCGAATCATGCTGATTTGAAAACTGCTAAGTTCCGTTGTAGTAATAATGTGCCTGCTGGTTACTCTGCGTTGGATTCAGGATATGATTTTAGTGATGATTGCTGGAAGAATACGATTTTATATATTCCTAAGGTTTCGTTACCTAAATTCTATATTCATAATGGTTATAGCTACGATTTAGCTAATGTGTGGAAGTTTACGTTTAATACTGCTAATACTCAGTTTTTTACTGTTGAACCTATTGAAGCTGAATTCCCTGAGTTTCCTTATGCTTCTAAGGATGTTATGAATACTGCTATTAATAAAAATCCTTTGGATACAAGTAATACTTTACTGGATTGGGTTGATTTATGTCAATCTGAAATGAATGAAAAAATTACTGCTATACAAGAGGCAGCTGCTAAAGTTCATACTCAGAATTTATTCATTGGTATAATACGTGGTGACGCCTCTAAGGATAATTATTGGAGTCCTGATACGTACGGTGGATACTATGACGACGTGGATGATAATACTTTGAAGATTATGAACTGGTATAGTCAAGGTATGAAAGTTCCTTTGATGTATGCTCGTAATGATATTTCAGGTATTATGAACAACTACGAGTGGGTTATTTACGGCTTAGATGTTGCAGCTACTGCTGTGCCTTCTGATTTAGGTTTAGATAAGCCTTTGAAGTATGCAAGTCTTGGTGTCAAATTTATTAAATTAACATTAGGTGATTGTAAATTAAGTCTTGATGATGTTTACACTAATTTAGATGCTGATACAGCTCGTATAAGTGGTGAAAAAGATTATCGTTCATTAGTTGAGAAAGGTTTAGTTTCACCAAAACCTTATACTAAATCTGACATTGATAACCGTAATAAAGATCTTAAAAAGCAAATTAAAACTCTTAATGATTATAAGAATTATCAGATTAATCTTGTTAATGATCAGAATTCACGTGATAAGTTGATGAAGACTTTTGACGATGCTATTGATTATTATGATACTGTCATTAATACGTATCAGAAGTATGGTGGTAGTTCTGAGAAAATTAAGATGTTTAAAGAACGTAGAATTAAGATAATTGAAAGTAAAAATAAAAATAAAGAGTTATTTTCCAAAGAAGATGTTTGTAAATCCATTCTTGGTGACTGGGTTGCTTACAATGAAAAAATGCAAGGTTTCTTAAAAGGTAGGTTATTATGAATAAGTTAATAATTTTAGTTGTGTTAAGTTTTCTAATATGTGGGTTAAGTGGTGTTTCAGCTGCTGAGTTACACCATAACGAGGTTCAAAATTTACCTCATAGTAATAATTTGATGAACGATGCAAAATATAATAATGGTTTGATTAAGGCTGTGAAAGATAACATTGAATATCAATGGCATACTTCCACTTACAATATTGATTGTAACCGTCATATTAAAATTTGGTTTAAAGTAGCTGGTCAATGGGTTCTTGCTTATGAATATCAGTTAAAAGATGGTTATGATTGGCATTTGGTTTTGAATGGTGACTGGGGTTACGATCCGTATGCTACTGAAGTTAAAGTTGAATGGTCAGGTCATCAGAATGGGTACTTTTGGTTTGATGGTTCTGATTATTCTGATGTTGAAACAATGAATTTACCTGGTTACCCTAATAACCCTAGGATATACATTAAGTTTTGGACTGACTATACTGATTATTTCTTTAAGCTTGAAAGAGAACATGGTATAAAAATCTGGTCTTACTAAATAAATCAACCAAACACATATTTTTAAAGCAACTCCGTTAGGAGTTGCTTTGTTGTATTTCTTTTTTTTACCTGAAACATGGTGAACATGGGTCTTTATATGTATAACGCACTATATTCACCATCTTTCGGATGTTTATTTAAGGTGAATTATAGTGTTTCTTATATTTTTTAGTTTTTATTTATACGATTAATTGTTAAAAATTACATTAAATTTTTTATATAATTATTTAAGCGTTTGAGTCATCATAGAAATTTTGTTTATTTTTAATTTCACTTATTTTTGATTAAGTCGTGCCAATAATTCGTATAGCTGTTATAAATATCTATAAGGACATGAATATTATATTTAGATGCTCATGATTTGTCTTATAAATCAAACATTAATCAATTAATATTCATAACAGACGATGTTCCATTGTTTATGTGTAAAAAATTAGTTGAAACACATACAAAGGTTTATAACGTGGTTAGCTTTAGAAATTAAAAAATAGATAACATGGTTAAGCTATCAAAATCATTAAAAATTTATTTCATGAACAAAGACAAGACTTGTTTCAAGTCATCATAGTCTTTAACTATTTTTCATTCTCATGATACCATATATTTTATCTATATCCACATTATTTCTTACAATATCTGCTAATCTGTCTAACTCTTTTTCTCTAAGATTTTTATATTCTTCAGATTTTCTTTTATATACACATTTTTCTTCTCTGATTTTGTTAAGTATCAACTCTCTAAAGTCGGGACTGTCAAAGATTCCGTGAATGTAAGTTCCTAAAACTGAACCGTCACTATTTATAGATCCATCAAAATAATCTTCCTTACCTATATTGAATAATGGATTTGCGGATTTTCCATAATTAGAAACACCATTATGGATTTCATAACCATATACAGAGATGCTATCATTGGATACCAAGTTTGCTTCCACTCTCTTTGTGACCTTTTTAGTTTCAAAAATGGTTTCAATATCTAAAAGACCAAGACCATCAATTTTCAAGGTTTTTGTTTCTACACTGTACTTGTCTGTTATACTGTTGCCAAGCATTTGATATCCACCACAGATTCCTATTATTCTACCTGTTTTACTGTATTCTTTAATTTTATCAAATATTCCTGATTTTTTAAGGTGATTTAAATCTTCAATGGTGTTTTTACTTCCAGGTACAATTAATAAATCAGGATTTTTAAATTCATGTGGTGACGCTATGAATCTAACTGAGACGTCTTCTTCGATTTTAAGTGAATTTAAATCTGTGGAATTAGATATTCTTGGTAGATGTATAACGGCAATATCAATGATATTTGTTATATCTTTATTAATTTTGGCGGGTCTGTCTTCATCTTCCAATACTAAATTAAAACATGGTACAACACCAAGACACTTTTTATTGGTTATCTCTTCAAACATGTCAATACCTGGCTTTAAAATATCTAAGTCTCCTCTAAATTTGTTTATTAGCGTTCCTTTAACTCTTTTTCTCTCATCATCGCTAATAAGCATTAATGTTCCATATAATGATGCGAAAACACCTCCCTTGTCAATATCTCCAACCAACAAAACTGGTGCATCTACAAGTTCAGCTATACCCATGTTGACAATATCTTTATCTCTCAAGTTTATTTCTGCTGGACTACCTGCACCTTCTATGACGACGATATCAAACTTCCTCTCCAAATCATCAAACTGTGTTTTTAACATGTTCATGAATTCTAACTTCATTTCATGGTATTCCATGGCCGTACTGTTACCGTAAATTTCGCCGTTTACGATCACTTGACAATCTTTATCTCCCGTAGGCTTTAAGAGTATGGGGTTCATGTAAGCCTCTGGTTCTAGACCTGCAGCATAAGCTTGAAATACTTGAGCACGACCCATTTCTTTACCATCAAGAGTAATATAAGAATTTAAACTCATATTTTGTGATTTATATGGGCATACGTTGAATCCATCTTGTTTGAAAATTCTACATAGCGCTGTGACCAATATGCTCTTTCCTACTGAGGATCCCGTTCCTTGAATCATTATTTTCATGATGACACCTTTAAATCTTTCAATCGTTGATTAAAATTCAATGTAGTTTACGCTCATCTATGACTCTTTTTGCCTTCATTTCACTTCTTGGTAAACTTTTTGGTTCAACTAAAGTGACATTGAATCTTAAGCCAGTTTCATTTTCAATGTAGTCCCCAATTACTTTTTTAATCCTAACCATCTCTTTAATCTCATCAAAAAAAAGTTCATTAGATGCTTCAACCTTTATTTCGACTTCATCCATTAAATTAGGTCGTCTAACAATAATTTGATAATGAGGTTCAATACTGTTGACTTTAAGTAAAGCCTTTTCAACTTGAGAAGGAAATATTGAAACACCTTTGACCTTTATCATATCATCGGTTCTGCCTTTGATTTTTGAGATTCTTGCCGTTGTTCTACCACAAGAACAAGGTTTGTATGAGATGGAAGTTATGTCCTTAGTTCTAAACCTAACAATGGCCATGCCTTCTCTTTCTAAATTGGTTATAATAAGTTCACCTTCTTTATTTTCACTTAAAACCTTCTCAGTTTTTGAATCAACGATTTCAGGATAAAAAATATCCTCACTGATATGTAGGCCGTTTTGAGCCTCACATTCACTACCAACACCAGGACCTATGATCTCCGTTAAACCGTAAATGTTATAGGCAGGAGCATGGAACACTTTTTCAATTTTATCTCTCATTTCTTCAGTCCACATCTCGGCTCCAAAACCAATAGCTTTAAGATTCATATCCTCTAAATTGATCCCTTCTTCTATGGCTAACTCACCAAGATACATGCCATAGGATGGAGTAAATATGAAAACTGATGTTTTAAAATCCTCCATGATCTCTATTTGTCTTCTACTCTGTCCTGTGGATATTGGAATTACCGTTGCTCCAATCTTATGGGCACCGTAATGAATTCCAAAACCACCTGTAAAAAGACCATAACCATGAGTATTTTGCACAATATCATTCTCATCGATACCCATCATTGTAAGACATCTTGCAACAACTTCACCCCATAAATCAAGGTCTTTTTTAGTATAACCTGAAACAACAGGTTTTCCAGTTGTTCTTGATGAAGAATGAACTTCAATAATCTTTTTTGGATTGATAGCAAAGATGTTGAATGGATACGCTTCTCTTAAGTCGTCTTTTGTTGTAAATGGAAGTTTTTGAATGTCCTCTAATCGCTGGATATCCTCTGGAAAAATACCTAATTCTGTATACTTTTTATTGTAGTAATGAACATTTTCATAGACTCTTTTTACAACCTTTTGCAATTTCTTTAATTGTAATTCCTCAAGCTCCTCTCTTGATAAACACTCTTCTTTAGCCCAAATCATATGGTTCATTCCAATGAACATCTGTTTTTTATTGCCCGTTATACAACAAATTGCAACGATTTTTCAATGATAGATCTTAGTAACTAATCATTTATTATATTAAAATTGTTATTTTAGAGGGTGTAAAAAAGTGTGGAGTTTTTTTCGATTTTGAAAAAAATCGAAAATCATCATGTGCCTTTATTTTACTAAAACATCCTCCATACAAAAACCATACTCAAAAAATACACTTGAAATCATACTTAAGGTGAAAATAACCAAGAATAAAATAGTAAAATTTAAATATGAGAAAGGACAGATAGTTAAACATGACAATAATAAGCAAATCTGCCCTTGTTAATAATATTGGTTCTATCCAACTTAAACTTTTCGATTTTTCGGATGAAAAAATCGATTTTAAAAGTAAAGCTGAAAAATATGCCATTGCTGGATAAAAAGAAAAATATCAACCATAAGATCAGTATTCTTGATAATGGGAAGTATGGAATGT
>JAITEE010000051.1 GCA_031282205.1 Candidatus Methanovirga aequatorialis
TAGAAGAAAATGATAAATTAGAAGAAAATGATAAATTAGAAGAAAATGATAAATTAGAAGAAAATGATAAATTAGAAGAAAATGATAAATTAGAAGAAAATGATAAATTAGAAGAAAACGAAGAAGAAGATAATGAATCATTACCCTTTGCTAAAGCAGAAGTTGTTAGACTCATGAAACAAAATCTTGATAAAGACAAGATGATAAGAGAAAGGGTTAAAGTAGAAATGAACAATTTTTTAGGAGACGTCCTTAGAAAAGTTTGTAAACAGTTGAATGAATATCCCTATACAACAATTGAATATGAAATGTTTAAAGAGTCAGTCTATCCCTATACAAACATTGAAAGAATAAATCAAGAAAAAGAAAGAATTTTATTACATTTAAATGCTATTAAAGCAGACTGTGATGCTTTATCTGCTGATGTTATAAAAACTTTAAAAATTAAAGATGCCTTAGAAGAAGATGAAGACTTTAAGACAATTGGTGAAGTCACCAAAGAAGAATACAATATTCAGCTTTAATGTCTGATTTCAGATCTAAGAAGTATGATTCTAAAATTTTATCTTTTTTGTTTTACTTATTTTTCATGAATTTATCTAACCTCTCATCAACACCATTTAACTTATATTCAAGCAAAAATAACCTGTCACTTAAACTCTTTTCAGTTTCCTTTTCAACTCGCTTGGTATAAACATTAGTTATACTACTCGTTAAAGTAGCAAACAAGATAAACCCAACATAACAAGTGAATGAAGATATATTGATTCATGAGTATCTCATGACACAAAAGTTCATATACTTCTTGAAAAAATATGTAGAAAAGCCTAAAATGTCGAAAAAGTATGAAAAAGCCAATAAAAAGAAACTTGGAGAAATATTAGAAATAGTTTATAAAGAACTTTTAAAGCCATTAGAAAGCATATTTAAAGAAGAAAATAGAATATATTAGTCATATTAGATAATTATCCTGTTCATCATGGGATAACTTTGAAAAAATCTTGTAAATATCTTAATATAACTCTTATACATTTACCCCCATATTCTCCTAAATTAAGTCCCATTGAACAGGTTTGGAGAACTATAAAAAGAGAATTATCCTCAGAATTTATTGTAAATGAAAAATTCTTAATAGAAAATTTTGAAAAATTATTTTATGAAAAAATTGATAAAAAATCGTATACAGAACAATGGATTTGATAAATTTATAATTGATAAAAATAACGATTTATTAATTGCTGATATGTGTGAATGTGCAGAGTTACTAGTGTAAAAATAAATAATAATCATTTTCATGATTTATTTTTAAACTTTTCAAGATAAAACTATATAACAGTGAATATCGATATAATAAAAAAATATATTCAATGATTTTACTGGAACTCCATTTGAAAAAAGTAGAATCCGTTTGGACAAGTACTTTGGATTTTAACCTTCATTTGATGGTGAGTTCGAGTTGATGAATATACACAAAGTTTTTAGTTTTGGAAAATCTTAGAGGAAAGGTTTCAAAAATTGTAGATAAAATCTGTAAAACTAAGTTTTGATTTTCACAGACGTAATCCACAACAATTATATTAGATATTTTATAAATTGATAAACTTTTCAAAGAGGAACATAATATCCTCTTTATTTTCTTTTTTTAGATACAACTTATCAAACCCTTTTCTTTATAATTCAATAGATGTGTCTATCAATGAAATTAAACGTCTCAGATCGCCCATCAATCATCACAAATCAGAGCTCATAGGGTTCATCACAGACTTTTAATATTATCCAAACATTACTCCAGCTTCTCTTCTAAACTCTTCATCATGACTCATGACCATGACCTTATTAACAGCATCCATAAAGTCTGAAACTGTGACTTCATCACGTTCTTCTCTAATAGCAAACATTCCTGCTTCAGTACAAATGGACTTAATGTCTGCACCAGAAATACCATCGGTTAAATTCGCTAAAAGATCCATATCAACCTCTGGTGATAAAGACATTTTTGCAGTATGGATTTTGAATATCTCTTTTCTTCCATCTTCATTAGGAGCTGGAACCTCAATAAATCTATCAAATCTTCCTGGTCTAAGTAAAGCAGGATCTAAAATATCTGGTCTGTTGGTGGCAGCAACAATACCTATATTTCCTCTGGATTCAAAACCATCAAGTTCTGCGAGTAACTGCATTAACGTTCTTTGAACTTCTCTATCTCCACTTGTAGAACTCTTAAGTCTTTTAGCTGCAACGGCGTCAAGTTCATCTATGAAAATTATACTTGGTGCCTTCTCCTTAGCTAACTCAAAAACATTTCTAACAAGTCTTGCTCCTTCACCAATGTATTTTTTAACAAATTCAGACGCTACAACTTTAATGAATGTGGCTTTAGTCTCATGTGCCACCGCCTTAGCAAGTAACGTCTTTCCAGTTCCTGGAGGACCATATAGTAGAACACCTTTTGGTGGTTCAATACCTATTTTTTCAAATAGTTCTGGTTTTTTAAGTGGTAGTTCAACGGTTTCTTTAACTTCTACTATTTGTTCATCAAGACCACCAATGGTATCATATGAAATATTTGGTCTTTCTTCAATTTCCATCCCATTAACATTAGGGTCTTTTTCAGAAGGAAGAACCTCAACCACACCAAAGGTCTGTTGATTTAAAGCGACTCTTGAACCAGGTACCAACAATTTTGAATCTAAAAATTTAGAGTAGTTTATAAGAAAATGGGGTCCAGTACTACTTTTTACAGCCAACCTATTATTGTCTAAAACTTCTGTAATTGTCGCTAAGACCAATGGAGGGGATCTAAATCTTTCTACTTCTCCCCTTAAAGATTTAACTTCACGTTCTAGTCTAATTTTCTCATTTTCTGTGAAAACTTTATCCTTCTCTAATTTTCTAACTTTCCACATTAAATTTCTTTTAGTTTTAGTGTTTTCCTCTTTTAACATTTGAATTTCTTTTTTAAGATCTTCTAATTTGTCAACTTCAGGATCAAATGGAATCGTTTCCATACTATTAATCACTCCTATCCTATCAAAGATAAACGATATTTTTTTGATAATTTGTACTATGATTTATTTAGATTACAAAAATATATTTATGGTAAACTATAAATTTATTTTATTACATGCTTTTAACTAAAGTTTGCAAGAGATCAAATTAATTAGCTTTCATGAAAATTATCCATTTAAGATTTTATAAACTAAAATAGCTATTTTAATAAAATTTATAAATAAATAGCTATTTAATAAAATAAAGTGATATTAAATGGCTGTTTTAAAAAAATTAAAATATTTTCAAAGTTCAAAACTTGCAAAAACTTAACTTTCATGCCTGTAGTTATAAAAATATTAATCCTCATTTAATAATAGTGTTATCTCTTATTTATAACTATCATATACAACGTCCAATTAATTTATTATCATTACCATCAACTAATCATAGTTAAGTTGTATTTCTGATAATATTTAAGTCTTTTGTTTATCCAAACGACGATATTTAAATCCAAGTTTTTAAATTTTCAAGAAAACTTTATTGAAGTATGTCAAATCGTGCAAATTCCTTAACATCTAACTATTTTAATAAGTAATTAAATATCAATTTTTTCAATATAGAGGTGACCTAATGACTGAGAACACTACTAAAGGAGTATCAATTTTACATGGTGATCCTAAAAAAGCTATTTTAAAGTTATCAGCACCGATGATGTTTGCAATGTTTGTAGGCTCCCTTTATGCTCTTGTAGATGGGATTTGGGTTGGTGGTTTAGGTGATTTATCACTCGCTGCAGTTGGCTTTATAAATCCACTTTACTTGATAGTATTTGGATTCTCAAATGGTCTTGGAGCAGGTGCAACATCTGTGATATCAAGATACATTGGTGCAGAAGACAAAAAACAGGTTGATAATGCTGGAATCCACGTTCTACTTTTAATAGCTATTTTATCAATATTGTTTACATCAATCTTAGTCTTATTTCTTCAACCAATTCTTACATTTATGGGTGTTGATAGTAGACTAATGGATATTAGTTTAAGCTATGGTCAAATACTCTTTTCAGGTTCCATATTCATAGTGTTTACATCAGCGTCCTATGGAATACTTCGTGCAGAAGGAAATGTTACAAAAGCAACCTACGGATTATTAATCGGATCCATAATTAACATTATTTTAGACCCTATTTTCATATACCCTATGGGAATGGGTGTTTTTGGAGCAGGTCTCGCATCAGTGTTATCTTTGGCTTTTGTATCAGTGTTGTTAGTGTATTGGTTTAAAAATGAAACGTACATCAACTTTTCACTCAGAAACTTTAATTTTCAATTGATCTTAATTAAAAAAATACTATCTGTTGGTATACCAGCGGGAGTTGAAATGTTAATAATTGCATTTTTAAATCTTTTCCTAAATCTTATTCTATTAACTGTGGGTGATATTCAAGGAGTAGCTGTTTACAATGCAGGTTGGAGAGTGGTGATGACCGCTCTTGTCATTCCAATGGCTATTGGTGTTTCAACTGTGGCCGTTACAGGTGTAAATTATGGGGCAGGGAAATTTGAAAACCTAAAAGTGATCCATAACTACTCGATCAAATTTGGTTTATTAATGGTCACATTAATGGCAGTGATTATATTTATTTTTGCTCCGCAGATAAGTTATCTTTTTGCATATTCCCCTGATTTAATAGATATCAGGAATTTAATCTCTGAGTTTTTACGAGTAACTTGTTTATTTTACGTTTTCGTGCCCCTAGGAATGTCTGCAAGTTCAATTTTTCAAGGAGTTGGAAAAGGTTTGAGTTCACTACTTATTACAGCGATTAGGTTGTTAATATTTGAAGTTATCTTCACCTACGTTTTAGCTATCATATGTGGATTTGGCCAATACGGTGTATGGTATGGAATTATCTTAGGAAATGGATTTGGTTCAATATTAGGATACTACTATTCAAGAAGATATATCAAAAAATTAATAGAAAAAGGATAAATAGTTATTTAATAAAATAAATTAATATTAAATAGTTTAGTTCCTATATTTTTGGAAAAAATTGACCAGTTTGGTGTCTCATTTACTATGTTTAAGGTTCATTGTATCATTGCCTTATAAAAATACAAATTATAGTACTCGACATTTGATTTGAAAATGATGATAATTTTAAACTTGTTTAAAATCTTTTAAATCATTAATTAAATAAAACTAAATAAAATAGTATTTTCAAAAGCTGTGTCCGATACTATATTTGATTTTTTTTAATGAAAATTCTAAAAGTTAAAGCTTTGATTTTTAATAGAATAAAAGAAATTAAAGATACCCTTTTCTATTTTTAATAGCTTGTCCTACATTAAAATTCATCATTTCATTGTGATTAAGTAACGATCTACCAAAAGCCAATAAATCATCATTTTCATTAACAATTAGAACCTCATCTTTGGCACGGATGTTTGAATCGCAATCTAAAACAAATTTTGAAAAGACAGATCTACCTTCACGGGTAAAAGGCTCACTGTCGGCGGTCACAACAACTCTATTTTTAGGAAATTTAATAGCTTTATGTAATCTTCTTGCTCCTTCTTTTGCAAGAACAAAATAAGAATCTGAAGCTCTCATATTTGCTACAAGTTCGCCATCACAGTATACGTGCCTAATTTTCCCAGTTTTCTTACTCTTTTCAATTTCAATCTCTCCGTTAAATAGAGAGTCACCAGCTCCATTACCAAATTGATAATCAGCAATGGCCTTTATTTTATCTTGGTCATTAATTTTAAAGTTGATAATATTGGATTGAGGATGTTTTCTATATAGGCCTAGCTGATAGTCTTCAGCCACATGGGAATGGATTAGTATCTGTGAATAATTATGGGCAAAATCCAACAAAAAGTTTTTAACAAACTCGATCCCATCAACATCCTTTATCTTCGGAGATTCATGTTGAGATAAAGGATAGGCTTCATCAACATTTAGGGGAACTAAACAAAATGGAATATCAACAACCATAAAATCCGTTTCATCTAAATCTATCTCCATTTCATCACCATAAACATAAAAATCCCCTGAATTATCAGGAAGATGATTTGAGTATGGTTTCCTGTAAGGAGGTAGAATAGCTAAATCCCTCTTTTTATCCATTTTTTTTAGTTTTATTAAATGCCTTGTTACTTCTGGTCTTTTTAAAGATTCAGAACCCGTGTAAAAAAATGCTGATTTTTTAACTCGTGGTTCATATACCTCTAAGTCATTTGAATAATCTCCAAGTTTCCTATATGCATCTAACAACGTTGGATGTGCTCTTGACCTTTCTTCAACAAGTTCCATTAGATTCCCATCTATTATTGCCTGTCTTATGACCCTGATTTCTGCAAAACTAATATGTAAATTATGTTCAGCAATTAATTTCGTTCTTTCTTTCTTATCCATAGCCCTTAAATCATCAGGAGTGTATTTACTACAAACTTCACAAGAACATGGCATTTCATGTAAATTTTCAAGCTTATATGTTCCTCTTATGGTTAAAAACCTATCATTTTCAGCGTATAATATGTATGCTGCAGAGTCAAACAAATCACACCCCATTGCAACGGCTAAAGCAAATAACATAGGATGCCCAGCACCCATTAAATGTTTTGGTTTTGAGTCTGGTAGATTAGACACGGAGTTCATCACCACATCGACCAAGTCACTATAACAGTAGGATTCCATCAAAGGAACAACAGCTCCAATAGGATATAAATCACAATCCAAAGCAGACAAATCTTTTGCAGACTTAGCTCTTAAATCTGAAAATGTTGAACCTTGTACTACAGAGTTAAGTAACATCTTCATTTCTCTATTATCCCTAATTTCTTTACCTTCCTTAGCACGGTTTAAAGTAATTTCTAAATCTTTTTCTGTTTTAGTTCTTGTTGAATATGGTGGTGTTGGAATATCCAAAGATGTTCCAATATCTGTTTTTATTGCCTCTTGAAATTCAATTATCTCCCGATTGCTTACTTCAACATCCCCATACACTGAAAGTTGATAAGATCCAGAATCTGTCATGATAGTTCCATTAAAATTTATTAAATCATGAATCCCATTATTTAAAGCCCTGTTCCTTAATTCTTCATCTTTATAGATGAGATATGCATTGGTGATCACAATATTTGCACCAAACTTATTAATATCAATTCTTTGCTTTCTTGGATGAATAACAGGCATTAAATTAGGGGTTTTAACAACACCATGTTCCGTTTCAAAAACACCTGTTCTTCCTCTTGAATCCTTATCTTTAATTGTAAACTTCAATATATCAACTCCTATTAAATAAATAATTAAAATAAAAAACAGAGAGGGTTAGTATGTATTAAATAATTAAAATTAATAATTGATCAATTAATTGCAGTGATTATTTATCCAGTGAATTATTTAAATAATAATAAATGAATTTTAAATTACAATTAGATAAAGAACACTTTAACAACATTCAATTATTTTATCAAATAAAAAAAAACTGAAGATGCTTATCAATTAACGGTATTTAAGTAACTAATTAATACATGTTATTAAAAGTGTTTTCCCATGTTCATAAACTTAAAGACAAAATTAATACATTAACAGTACAACGTACCATCAAACCAATTAATTTTCGTACTGTAAATTAGCGTGGGGGATTAGTACGTTACAACCTAATAAATTTTAGTTAGAAATTATTTATGATATAGAACTCGTAACTCCCAGAAAGCAGGAAAAGATGTTCATTAAGAACTACAGAACAATCCCTTCATCAAGGAAAAATTCAAAGTAAAAATAAAATAAGAACCCAAAAAAAATCTAATAGGAGAGTTATATTAATGATTTCAATAGCTTCAACAGTTGCTGAAAGAGTCCATTTCGTGAGTTTAATATAATCGTTACAACCTATAATCGTTACAACCTATTTTCAACGATCATTTGAAGATTTTTACTCATAGTCAGGACTCTATCTCTTGAATTGTTAATAAACGTTTTACTACTACTTTTATCCTGTGGAGAAATAAGAAAGATAGCTTTTTTTGAACATGTAGAAGAAATATTTAATGCGTTTAAATTCTTTAAAACTCTTCTTTCAAGTTTTTCATCTCCAATATTCCTTCCAAGAAATACGGGTGTTTTAACAGCTGAAGAAAGTTTATAATTAGATCTTGCATTCAGACGTTCATTTTTCCTAATATTTAAAATTTCATCAGAAGTTAAATTTAAATTAAAATCTCTAAAAGGAACACCTAAATCAGATAAAGCTATTAAACGTTCATTATCAAAAAATAACTCATTCTTTATTTTTGATAAAGATAAAGAAGCTACTACACCACCAGTTTTTCTTCCAAAAATAGGACCAACACCAACATGAAATCCTGCTTCAATTAATCCTGATTTAACAGGAATAGACGAGGTATAACTTGTTAAAATTCCATCATTCTTAATAATTCTCTTTAAGTGTTTAAAAAAATCGATTGTAAAAAGTTCAGGACACAAGTCAGGAGAAAAAGGATCCAAGAATATTCCATCGTAATAATCTGAAGGAAGTTTCTTAACCCTTAACCTCACGTCTTCACAAAATAAATTTAAATATATATTTTCAGGTATTGGAGTTTCATTTAACCTTAAGGATAAGAAACCATCTTCCATTAACTTATCTTCAATAACCCTTTGAACAATGTTATGAGAACCAATAGGACTTGGAATTAGTAATCCAACGGCTAAAATATATGGTGAAATTTCAACCATATCAACATGAAGACTACTTTCTAAATCAAAAACATTTTTTGATCTATTAAGAAACTCATGAATTAAAGCAGATGAATTATAGCCCAAACCACTACAGATATCCAAAACATTTAAATTACTTTTAAACTCCAAAGGTTTTACAAACTTTTCAAAAGATTCACTAATAGCACCTTTAACCGTATGCATTCTTTGATAGGTGTTGTTGGTCACTTCAACATTCAGTGTAAAAGAGCCATCCTCAGTTTTATATAAGTAATCTAATAGCTTACATTGTTGTAAATCATGACGATATTTACTACTTTTAGTTTCAGCTTCTTTTAAAAAACAATTTTTAATTAAATTAGACAGATCGTCCATACAAATAATCTATGTTTTAATGAGATATTTAATTTTCGCTCATGCACCTAACTGGTACAATTTCATTAAATATGTTTTAATCAAAACGTAGGTTTATTAAACTAATGATATGAAAGTATTACTTATAATATTTAACCATTAAATTGATTTATAAGATTTGCACCATAATAGTAGCATGAGCGTTGATTTTATACCCCCCCCTTGAAATTTTTATGTTGAATATACAACAAAATTTTCTTATTTTCGACGAGGATACAGTTATTATGTCCTACAGTTCTTCATGAACCAAACTACATTTCATTTAGAATATGTTCTATTTCTTCCTTTTTGTAACCCAACTTTAAAAGGAGATGATGAAAAGAATCAATATTATCATCTTCTCTAAGTTTATTCCAATTTTTAAAGTCGTTGTTTAAAATAGCTGCTACCACTATTTCCATTCCAATTAAAGTGTCACTATCAACACCCACGATGTATTCATCATTTTCAAAATGGTCGTTTGGATCTACCAATTGAAAACTTTCATCAAGGCTGTCTCTTTTAAGTATAGAATGTTTTATTTCAAAACTCATGACCTTCCAACTCTTGAACTACTACGACCCAAAAAAGCTGTAAATTTTACTCCCAAAAAATTCATCTATACCCAAAACATCAGAATTTTTTGGATATGGAACCCTTTTGGGATTAATCGTTAAAAAATTTTCTGTTAGGTTTTATCTGGAAGAAAGTTGAAAACCATTTATCAGATAATAAACAGAACATGAACTCGTTAATCACCTATATCTCCTTCAACAAGACCACATTCACTTAAAATCTCATAATATTTTTCTGAATATCTTTCTACTCCAAAATCTTCAATCATTGATTTTGCTATCGAAACGTTCATTCTATATACATCCATCATACATTCGTTGACCATTTCAATCATCACCTTTTTTTATACAATATCGCATTAATACGTTTAAATAATTATTTATGACTATATAAATGTTTTGATTTCATTTTTCAATCACAACTCGATCAATCTTAATCGTGTATCGTATCTCAAAACTTTTATAGATGGTCGTGTCTATAATTTATTAAAAAATGATGAACTATAGCTAATATACACAACAACCAGCTAAATGAACATTTGAACGTGTGTCTCAAAAGTTAAGGGAAATGTTACATACAACAAAAACAAAGTTAAACTTGTGTTCTTTCTTTATATGTTAACTAAAAATAAGCATTTAAAACAACGAATAAAAACAATCAAAATTAAAAATTTGTTAAGGATTTTACATTTTCATATCCTTTTTCAATGGCCCTAATGTTCATTTCATGGGCCTTTGGTTTTAAATTATCTTTCATTGAAGATATAATATTATCTTTAGATATTGGAAAGGTTTCATCCGCCGTTGCAGCACCTAACAAAACCATGTTTAAGGTTAATAGGCTACCCACTTTTTTAGCTATTTGATTACCATCTATCGTGTGTACATGATTGTAGTTATCTTTTAAAATAGCTATTGTCTCATCAATGTTTGGATAGCTATTTTTTTGGGAGCCGATGTTAGGCGGTATTATTGGATTGATATTAATCAATATTTTAGTATCTTTATTCGCTTTATTTAAACTTCTAACAACTTCAATTGGTTCAAAACCAATGATCATATCTGAACCAAATTCCTCAATAAGTGAACTTTTATAGTTTCCAATCTTAAGTTCTGTAGATACAACACCTCCTCTTTGAGACATTCCATGAATTTCACTCATTACCACGTTCTTTCCTTCATTCATAGCACCATTTCCAATAATAGCTGAGGTCTTTATAATCCCTTGACCTCCAACACCACAAACGTAAATTGTGTATGAATCTTTATAAAATTCAGGATTTTTTGAGAAAACATCTTTCATAACGATCATCTTCCAATTCAAAACTTTAAAACACTAAAACGAATTGTTTTTAGTTCTATGTCTTTAAAAGTTTGACTTTAATAGCTTGTTCTCTACACACTTGAGTGCAGGTGGTACATCCTCTACAGTTAAAATAGTCTATAAATGTTCTTCCATCTTTAATTGAAATAGCTGGACATGCAAGAAGTTTAACACAATCTAAACACTGATTACATTTATTATAATCAATTTCCATAGGTTTTTTCTTTTTTAATCCCTTTATTAATGTGCATGGATATTTAGCTATTATAACACTTACACCATCAAAATTAATTGCTTCTTTATAAGTTTCAATGGTTTTTTTTAAGTTTAATGGGTTTATCAGCTTGACAAATTCAGCCCCTGTGCTGATAGCTATTTTTTCGATGGATACCTCTGGAGCAGGATCTCCCATACCGTCTACATCAATTCCTGGATTTGGTTGACCTCCAGTCATTGCAGTAGTTCTATTATCCAAAATTGTGAGAACGAATTCGTCTTTGTTATGAATTCCATTTATCAACGGAGATATTCCACTATGGAAGAAGGTAGAGTCCCCAATAAAACTCATAACCAACTGGTTTGTTGCCTTTGAAAATCCTCCACCATCTCCAACACTTGAACCCATGGATAGTAGATAATCGGCCGTTTGATAAGGTGGATTAATACCTAAGGTGTAACATCCAATATCCGATGCAAATACCACGTCGTCCTCAGATATCTCAAGTTCTTCAATTGCTCTTTTAGCTGCAAAATATGTTGATCTATGTGGACATCCAGCACATAAAGTAGGTGGTCTATTTGGAAGGTTTTCAATTAGACCATCAAGTTCAATGTTCCCTACCCTTGTACTTCGATCGTATTCGTTGATGTTAATCTCTTTTTTAGAGAACTCATCTGCAATCTTTTTAATATCATGAGTTCTATCGGCCACCTTATAAAAGTTTTCAAATGAGTTTAAGATTATATCTGGACTAAATTCATAGATCATTGGAAATATACTGTTCAACTTCCCAAAAACGGATATTTTAAGTTGATTTTTGCCTATTATTGATAAAACTTCATTTTCCATTATGGGATCCACTTCTTCGACTACGAAAACCCCATCTAAATCTTTAATGAATTTTAAAACTTCTTTTTCAGGGAATGGATAGGTAAATCCTAACTTAAGAATATCCATATTTAAGTTATATTTATTAACAAAATCGTATACGTAGTTAAAGCTACTTCCACTTGAGATAATTCCCAATCTAAATTTAAATTTTTTTTTTGATGTGTTTGAAGATGGATAAATCCTATTTAATTTAGTATCCAATTTTTTAATGTTTTCAAGTTTTAGAATCAAATTTTTATGCATTTTAGCCGCATTTCCAGGAACAGGAACATATCGATCTGGATTTTTCTCAAAAAATCCTTTCTTCCACTGGACGTTATCAAAAAGTTTAAGAGTATTATCAACTGGTTTTTTTATTTCACCTAATTCTACAATTCCTCTCATATGAGATATACGAGTGGTTGTACGGATTATGACTGGGATTTTAAATCTTTCAGAAAGTTCAAAACCATAAATCATCATATCCTTTATTTCTTGAGGATTTGAAGGTTCTAAAACAGGCAACTTAGCCAATCTACCATAATGTCTATTATCTTGCTCATTTTGAGATGAGAACATTGAAGGATCATCGGCAGTTAATATTATCATTCCACCATTAACACCACTATAAGCAGTTGTCATGAATGAATCAGAGGCGACATTTAAACCTACATGTTTCATAAAAGTAAATGATCTAAGTCCTGATACCGCTGCTGTTGATGTGATTTCCATTGCAACCTTTTCATTAACAGAAAATTCAAAGTACATATTAGCGTCTTTTGCTATGTGATATAGTATGGTTCCTATCTCTGATGATGGAGTTCCAGGATAGGTGGCTGCAATAGAAACTCCTGCTTCAACAGCTCCACGAACAGCAGCCTCATTACCCAGTAAAAATAGTTTTTTTCCAGGATTATCAGTTAAAAGTTTTTTTAATTCCATTACGTACACCAAAAAATGTATCTCTTAGATGATACTAAATTTTTTCATCACCTGCTCTTTTAGCTTCCAACAATATTTTAGTCACTTCTTTAGACCTTGCACCTTTATCTAATCTCCAATTCTCAGATGCTCTTTCATCTAACCAATTGGCTAACTCTTCTGGTAATGATATGTTCATTCTTGATTTTTCTGATAGTTTCCAAATTTTGTCAACTTCGTCTTTTTCAACCATGTTAGTTAATTATATTTTTTTATATATATCTATTTTCTAATTATTTTCTGATGGTGTAATTAAATAATTTTTTATTCAAATATTTATATAAATATTTAATGAAGTACTATTTAAAGTAACCACTTTTTTATTTATATATATTTTATATAAAAATAAACATTCTTGTGTGTATGTGTGTATGTACTCAATTATTATTATATTCCTTATAAATAAAATCATATATTTATAAAAATAACCTATTTAAAATAATTATTATTCAAAAATAAGATATAAAAATAAATATTTAATTATTTAACAGCTTTTATAGCATATAAATATCTAATAAATTAAAATAATTAACTTTTAAAACAAAATTTATGTGCATGTGTGTACACAATTACACAAAGAATAAAGTATATATAGAATTATAATAATACAATAACTTAATCATATGGAAATCATGTAAAAAGAGTATTTTGATTTCAAATAATATTCTTTTATCAGTTATAATACATATGATTACTTTGAATAAGTTCTATAATCTATTAGTTATATGGTTACTTCAAACAACGTGTATGGATATAAAACAATGAAAAATAAAATGAATGAACGTTACTCATCATAAATTTTCACCTATATAAATCACTCCTCAAAAAAATCAAACAATGAATACTAACTCAACAAGAAAATCACATCCATAATCCATTCTAAAAGTGAAACAATATTCATATAAATGATTAATTTTGAACTCAACCCATTAATTGTAGATTTTAGAACATGTTTCTTTGAATAAAAGTAGATGAAAACTAAAATTGTGATTCGATTAAACAAATCAACGAATATTAATTATTTGAAAAACCGAATCTATACAAATGTAGTATATATCTAAATAGACAGTTAAAAAAAGAGTGTTAATATGAACGTGTATAGTCAAGGAAAAGTTATATTGATCTTAGTTCTTCTTTTAATATCATTTGGAATTGGATCAAGCATTGGAATATCAATGGGAATATGAAAAATGGTTAAAGCTGCAAAATGATCAAAAATAACTTAAATAAATTCAAAACAGATAAAATTTAATTCATCTTTGAATTTTATATGAAGCTTAACTTGTCAAAGATTATCTTGTGTTAAGCTTAAGTAGTAAACAGATTGGTTTATGTCAAATTTGATAGTCTTATTGAAATAGACTATTTTCTCTAAACTTAATTACTTTAGATAGTTCTATTAACTTCACTTTTAGTAATATCAACGAAATTCAATATTTATTAAAAACTCTTTATTTATTGCGAAGTGAATAAACATTAAAACTTAAAATTTCATTAACTGAACCAGAACACCATCCTATTTAGAAATGGTGAAACTAGTCATGATTATCCTTTAAATTTGAAAATATCTCTCAATAAATTCTTAAAAGATATCGCAATAGATTATGATATTGAATTAGAAGATATAGATTTACTATCAGATAAGTTTGCAGAATTAATTAAAAAAGTACATGACAAGTTTTCAATAAAAGTTGTGTTTCTAGTTGATGAATACGACAAAACCATAATCAAACACTTAGATGATATCAAATTGGCAAAAGATAATCGTGATGTTCTAAGTAGTTTCTATCAAGTTTTAAAAACAAACGACAGATATTTACGCTTTGTTTTTTTAACAGGAGTTTCAAGCTACAAATAATAGGATTTAACGCCACTTACGAAGACAAAACCCTAAGAGAGGATTCAGACGCCGTACTAAGGTTAAACAACTTAGTAATGATTCTCGAATACAATTACAGTACTAAAAAACCTATCGACCAAATGTTAAACGAAAGTATGGAACAGATGAAAAACAAAGGATACTACAAAGCCTACCAAAATAAAACCATAATCCTAGTCTCAATCGCAACAAAACCCAAAAAAATATCCTGCAAAATAGAAAAAATCAACTAATAACGAATTAAAAAAAAATAGCAGTACGTAACTACACTGGAAAAATAATGTCTAAAATTAAAATTTTGATAATTCTATCCTTGAGCTGATTTAAGTGATTTGCATAAATTTTTTATTCTTATTCATGAAATATAATTTAATTATATCTCCAATATCTTTTAACTAATATTACCCTTGTTCAATTAGAAAAAACTTGTTTTTTCTTTAATTAAAACTTTGTTTTAAGTTAAAAAATCTATTATTTTCTCTATTTTTAATTTTAATACTATAAAAATATCGCTCATGCTACTATTATAGTGCAAATCTTATAAATTAATTTAATTGGTTTAATGGTTAAATATTATAATTAATACTATCATTGGCATTGATTTAATAAACAGATGTTTTAATTAAAGCATATTTAATGAAATTGTACTAAGTTAGGTGCATGAGCGAAATATTTATTTTAAAATTTTATTGAATTAAAAATAATTATTTTATATCATAAAAGAATTTATATTTATTGAATACAATTTTAAAGAATTTATTTTACAAGAACGTTATCAAATTCACTACAAATAATAAAAAATCACACGTTATTTAGTTCTTAAAAGAGTTTTACTGAAAGTTAAATAAAGACGTTTGTCTGGAAACTTTCTTGTCTTTATCATCAGATTCAGATTTCTTCTTATCCTTAGATGAAATCCTTTTATCATCTGATGTTTGTTTTTTCTTGTTGTTTGTTTTTGAATTTTTAATATCTAATGAATCAAACAACTTATTTTCATTAACACTCCCAGTAAGTTTATGTTTTGTTAGTGTTTCAGCTTTTTCTTTTTCTTTTTTTGTTATAACCTTTTTTGAAATTTTCTTTTTTCTAAACCTTTTTATTTCATCATCATCAAGAGATAGAAAATCAGAAATATCCCAGGCTAACTCATCATCTTCAAACATGGCCTCAAAGTATGGAAAAGTTGCAATAGCTTCCGAATTAGAAATATGAAGTTTTTCAGAGATTTTTCCTGCAATACTATCTCTTAAAACCCTTTTACCTTTTGTTCTTCCCATATAAGTAAATGCTGTTGGTCCCGTTAGTTTAGTAAATTTTTTATATGTTTCATCTTTGGATGAAGCAACACCAACTCCCATAAAATCACTGGCATATCTCCAGTATATGTAATTTCTTGTGTTTCTTGCTCTTGAAAAGTAAACATCAGCTTTAGAAACCATATCATAAGCCTTTTTTAGTTCACTTTTTTTCTCATATTCCCTTGGAATGTTCTCAGAAATATACTCCAAAACAAGTGTTGGATCCTCATCAAGACGAAGAGCCTCCTTCACTTTAACCAAATCCTTACTTTTTAAAACTCTTTGCACGGCATCAAATATTGTAGAGACATTGTCCTTCTTTGAAACTTCAGCTAAATCGTCCATAGTTAAAGTTCTACTTCCTTCAGATGTAGCTTGGAAAGTGTTAAGAGCATATCTCATATCTCCATTAGAATTTAAGGCTAATTGTTTAATAACTTGTGGGTCTGAATCAATTCCTTCTTTAATAGCTATTTTTTTAAGTAATGCATTGATAGAATTGGTATGAACCTTGTTCATTTTAATAACTAAAGTTTTTGGTTTAATTGATGTTAAACGTTTACTATAAAAATCATTTGCCATCATAACCATAGGATGTTTAGTCTCTTTAATTATATTTCCAATAGCTTTTGTCCCGCCTCTATCATTCGTTCCATGCATACCATCTATTTCATCCAAAATAATCAATTTATGTCCTTTCTTAAACAAAGATTGAGTGTTTGATGACTCCCCTATTGTTCTTTTAATATCATCGTATCTACGTTCATCACTTGCATTCAGTTCTACATACTCACTGAATTCATTGGCTATTATATGTGCCATGGTCGTTTTACCTATTCCCGCTGGACCTATTAAAAGAAGTGGTTTCTGCACTTGATTATTTTTCCAGTTATCAACCCATGTTTCAATTTCTTTTTTCGCTTTACCATTCCCAATAACATCTTCAAAAGATTTAGGCCTATATTTTTCAGTCCATATCATAATTCTACTCCCCGATCAAAGAACACAGACGGCAAATATCTCTACCCCTATTTCTCAATCCAGATCACAAATATAATTACCAAAATAAATATCAGAGTCTATTGCAAATATCTCTGCCTATATTTCTCAATCCAGATCGTAGTCCCGTATTCAACGATCATTCAGCCAAAATTTTTTCTAAAAAGGTTAGGTTTATTATAAAAATTTAATTAGCATAGCTTCTAGTTGTATTCGTGGATTGGCTCCTTCTCTAATTCTAAAATCTGTATTAGCTATTCCATCGATTAAATTAATATATACCTCAGAATCCATGTTTCCTTCCATGGCTCTTCTTGATACGTCCCTATATATCTGATTTATTAAATCTTCTCCACTTGTTCCCTGCAATATGAGGATTTCTCTTAAAATTTCCCTTGAACCCATAAAATCACCAGTCAATGCTTTTGTTATCATATCAGTAACATCTTGTGGTTTTGCCTTGGATATAACCTCATAAATAGTATCGTTATTAATTTTATCACCTATTGAAGCAGAAGCTTGTAAAATATTTATTGCCTTTCTCATATCACCTTCTGCAAAGTATACAATAGATTCAATAGCTGAATCTTCATATTCCACCTCTTCTTCATCGGCAATAGTTTTTAGTCTATTGATAATTTCTTGACCTTTAATTGGAGTGAATCTAAATATGGCACATCGTGATTGAATAGGATCAATTATTTTAGATGAATAGTTACAGGAGAGTATGAATACAGCCGTTTTAGTGTACATTTCCATTTCACGTCTAAGAGCATGTTGAGCATCCTTTGTCATGTTATCCACTTCATCTAAGAATACGATTTTAAATGGGGCTCCAACTGGTTTTAATCTACAAAAATCTTTTATATTTGTTCTTACCGTATCTATTCCCCTTGCATCGGATGCATTTAATTCAAGAAGGTTTTGACGCCAATATTTCCCAATAGCTGATTTTACAAGTGCTAAAGCCGTCGTTGTTTTTCCAACTCCAGCAGGTCCAGTAAACATTAAATTTGGCATTCCATCATCATTTCCAATATATTTTTTCAATCTGTCCGTCACGTGATTTTGACCGACTATCTCATCTAAACTCTGAGGTCTGTACTTTTCTACCCAAGGACCATTCATTACATCACCAGGAATTAATTAAAAATAAAATATCTCTTTTTAAATTAAATTATTGCAAACATTATTATTTTGTATAACTTCTTATTTAAATAATATTTTATATATAAATTTAACAACGTAGTAGCTATTTAACTAAAAATAAAAAAATAATCATATAAAAATGTTTTTCAATTTTATATTTATTATGGTTTAATAGTTAGTTATATTATAACATATAATATTTTTAAATTATATATGATTAATTAACAGTTAATTAGTACGTTTAATCAATATTACGCCATACTGTCAATTATTATCTTTTAGTTAAACAATTAACTTAAATTCAGAAAATATGAGCAAAAAATGAAATATATGAAGTTTAAAGCTGAAATTGGAATGGAGATCAATGGGAAAAAGTATGATCACAGATTATTTAAAACATTAGAAACAGTAGCTAAAACTTTTTCTCAAAGAAAATCATCGAATGAGTTAAACGTATCCCATAGTGTTCTTAATCGTAGAATTAAGAATGCTGAAGATAAATTAGGTTTTAAATTAGTTCAAACTACTAAATCTGGAACAGAATTAACAGCCCAAGCTAACAAATTACTTGAAAAATATTTTGAATATGAAAATAAGGTCAACGAAGTAAATAAAATCATGATCTATGGAGGCCCAATTACAGTAGGACTTTTAGAATATTTAAGTGCTGATTTTCCAATGGATATTGGACTTTATAGTTGTAGTGATGAGGACTCCTACGGTCTAGGAAAAAGGAGTTTGGTCGATATTTTAGCTTTAGATGACCCCTTGTTAGGATTTAAAAAAGATTTGGAATTCATTCCAATAGCTCATGACCACCTTGTTTTAGTAACAAATGACGAAAAAAGGAATATAAAATATTTTGATGATTTAAATGGTCTTGACTTTATATCTGTGAATGGTACGGCTCAAAGGTTGGCATGGCAAACTTTAAAAGATAACGATATAAATTTTAATATTGTAAAAACTTTCAACTCTCAATATGATGCGTTTAAATTGGTTAAAAATTCCAAATCTACTTACACATTTCTAAATGGTAGTTTTTTTAAGGGAAGCAATATATTAAAAAGAGAAACAGAACATGTTATCAGTTTAGTACCATTAAACGCTGACAAAAAGGGAGTCAATGAATTTATAAATTATGTATTAAGCTATGGTCAGAAAAAAATAGCTGAGCAAGGATTTAAACCAATAAAACCATGGAAAACATAATAGTTGTTATCTATGTTCAACCATTAGCGTTTATTTGTTGGAACCTTTCAAACATAATCTTTTTAAAAAAAGGATTAAAACAATTAACTCACAATTAAACCTTAAAACCTAAGTTTTTTCAGAGATAAACCAGTGATTTCACTAATTTAATATTTTTTTGAAAATAGGACGTTATGCTACGTATTTAAAACGAGTCTTGCAAGCTCTTCTTTTATGTTCATACTTGTCATTTTAGTGTTAGCTATTTCTACATCCTTAACTATTCTTTCTATTTTCATTTTAAGTTCAACATCTTCCTTATCAATAATAAATTTATTTAAGAAGTTACTATACATGGAAGCTACTCCATAAGGAGACACTTCGTATCCTAAGGCCTTCATAAATTTGCCTGTTGGACCACTTACAGGATTGTTACCTATAATAGGTGATATGGCTACAACATAAGCTTTCTCCAATGCTTTTTTAACATCTTTCATTGATATAATTGGTAGAATTGATGTAATTGGGTTTGATGGTCCAATTACAACCATATCAGATTTTTCAATAGATGGAATAACTTCTTTTGATGGTTTAACATTATCGAATACAACATCTTCAACTTTGGGTTCTGATTTTTCTTTTATTAAGAATTGATGAAATTTTAACTCCCCAATATCTGTGACTATTTTTATCTGAGATTTTTCATCACTCATTGGAATTATTTTTGCTTTGATGTTTAAGCTCTTTCTTTGAATATCCACCACTTCGGTAAGGCTGTGGGTTTTTAATAGTTGTGTTTTTTGTATTTTTATTGCTCTATCCTTATCACCAATTCTAAGTAGTTCTGGAGAATTTAGTCTATTAAGTTCTTCATTCGTGATAAACGTATCGTTTTTGATTCCATACCATGTTTCATCATTGATCATATCTGCAAATGTGTACATGACCGTGTCAATATCTGCAGCAATGTAGACTCCTGAAAAGTAGTCGTTTTCCAAGGTGTTAACTACGACTTTTATTTTTTTTTGGTCGTGTATTCTTTTAATACCTTGGATTAGTTTGGGAGTTCCTGTTCCACCAGATAGAATCGTAATCATTTTGATACCTTCAATATTTCATTTTCTAAAAACATCTTGTTCTTTTGGTCTAAGTAGTGATTTGATTCCTTTTTCAGCATTTCGAAGATTTTTAAAGTTTTTAAATCCTTTTATGATGACAATAGGTATTCCTTCATTGGCTTGACCCATGATTAGTGATGCTGCAGCTGATAATTCATCAGCAATCGCTATTTCAGTGGTTTGAAGCTCTCTGCCATATAAGTCCTTTTCCCCTTTTCTCTTCCATAACGGATCAATACCAGACGATCCAATGGCTACTCCAACGGCACCATTTCTAAAGGCACGTCCTTGTGTATCAGTAATTATAATGGCTAATTTAACATCATATTCATTTTCTAATGTTTTCCTAATTTTTAAAGCTGATTCATCTGGGTTGGTTGGAATGGGTGTTGCAAATCCTGATTCAACGTTGGATTCATCAATTCCTGCATTTGCACAAACGAAACCATGTTTAGTTTCAGTTATTATGAAGTCTTTTCCAATAGCTACCATTTCTTTGGATTCTTTAAGAATGGACTCTATAAGTTCAGGACTTTTACCAACTTTTTTAGCTATTTTGATTCCTTTTTCACTTGGTTTGATTTTGTTTAATTCAATGATGTTGTTCTCTGATTTTGATATTAAGGTTTCGGCTATTAGTATAACGTCTCCATCTTCAACAGAATGTTTTTGTTTTTCAAGGGTGTCTATGATTACTTTGGATAGATCTACTTTTTCATTTATTATAGGGATATTCTCTAGTCCAATCAGTTCAATTTTCATGTTATCTTCGATATTTTAATTTGGTTCATTGATAAAATAAATCTTTGTTGAATCGTCTTATTCAATTATTAAGGTGTTTTTCAATTAAATAGTAGTCAAATTAAAGTTGCTTTATTCGGTGATTGTCACCTTTAATTGAATATATTAGTTGATAGAATCTATTGTCCATTCACCATTATAAATGGTTCCAACAGATGAAACTGGATTTGTAAAGTTTTTAAATTCTCCTTTATTAAAAATGAATTCTGCAACATCTTTAGAACTTTCGACTGGAAATTCAACTGATTTTGGACATTGTTGTTGATATGTTGATATGAACTTAGCTGTTCCATACTCTACTTTTTCAACTAAAATTTTTTCATGAGTTATAATGCCAATGTAAGCTTCATATTCATCTGGATTAACAACTCCAGCTATTCTTGGAGTGTTATACTTGTCTTTTTCATAATCCATTGTAAAAAGAGACAAAGTTAAGGCATCTTTTAAATTCATTCCAGAGTTTATTTTATCGGCAATAACATCTGTGTGAGAACCGTTCGTCATAACAGCTATAACATCAACGATTTTTAAACAGTTATATGCTATATACGGATTTTCAAAGATATCTTTTTCATGTCCCTCCTTTGGGACTATTGAGGCGGTTTTTTTAGATATCTTAGTTCTTCTATTTGGAAAAGACCTGCTTGATACCCTGTAAGCTAAAAAAGGCTCATCTTCTTTACTCATTCCTACCGCTAATATTCTACCTAAATACATTAGAATACACCTTAAGCTAATGTAATAATTAACTCTTCATCTACACCCATTGAAATGTTTTAGAGTAATTTTAAAAACAACCTATTAACGGATACAATAAAGCATCCACATAAATTATTTGGAGTTTAAAATGTAGTGAGACTGTCAAATTAATTTTTTTTAAATTTAAACACTTTTTATTTTAAGAGTGTTATCATGATGATTTTTTAATCATTGAAGTGTCATTACTTATTAAAATATCATTACCACCGAATTAAATTAAAAAAAAATCATGTTTAGTTGGAAATTAATTTTGCAAAACACTATGAGAGAATAAAAAATAAAAAAAGTAAATGTTGTTGGTTAACATTTACATGTTTGTGATTTAACGGCTAATTCAACATCTTCAGCTTTAACGGTTTTACGACCAGCATGTTTTGCATAAGAAACAGCTTTTTCTGCTACTGCAGTAGCACATCCTTCTAATACTTCAACTAAGACTTTTTTTGCTTCTTCACTTATTCTTTCAGCACCAGCATTTTTAACTATTCTTGCAACAGGTGCAACGGGTAATTCATTTTTCATCATAATCTCACATCTCCACATTTTTTATATAAACTATTTTTTTTACTTAATAATAATAAGCATTAATGTAACGTTGCTTATTATCATGATTAGTTAGTGATTTATTATATTTAAATGTATCTCTTAATTTTTGAAAAATATATCGGACGTTTGGAATATGGATGACAATTTGGATTTTCAAGAGACTGTTTAAACAATTCCTTTACTAAATTTTTTAAAAACCTTTTTTTGATAAATGGTTTAATAAATTTTGATTATAAATTAAATCAATAAAAATTATAAGATATATAATAATGTGAATAATACATGAAAAAGTTGTAGCACATTTATACAGTCAATCATAGTGAAAAAGATGTAGAATCAATTATAAATCAGATTCTAATAGACGTTATCATTGTAATATTTTACAGACTGTGTCAAAAATTTTTAATCCCCAAGCTAATCCCCAAGTCAAATTGGAAAAATTAAATTAATACGTAGTGTGTGTTTCTACCTTTAACTACTCTTTTTATAACATTTAACTTTTCTAACTTATGAGTTTCCTCTCTTGCAGCAGTATCTGAAATGGAAAACATTTTTTGAATAGTTTTATTCATTATTTTGCCTTCAGATAATATTTTTTCAACTATAGCCATCTGTCTTTCATTTAAAGCAATTTGACCTTTTTCTTTTAAAAATTTGGCGTCTTTACTAAGGCTAAGTACTCTTTCCTTAACACTATTTATACTAATTGCAACACCTTCAGTAAAATACTCTAACCATTGGGTTAAGTCAAGAGTGTCTTGATTAACACTTCTCAATGCAAAATAGTAACTTGGTCTATCCCTGTTGTAGTAGTCATCTAACCCAAAAATATTAAATACTATTGGTAAAATAGCTAAAACCGTCTATCCCTGTCGTAGTAGTCATCTAACGTAAAAAAAACCTTTTCAATTACTAAATTATGTTGTCTTGACACCAGAATATAAATTAAAAATACTTGAGAGGTGGTCAAAACTAATTTTTTTTAAGAAAAAATTTTCTTATTTTCTAAATTAAAGCATTTTTAGAGCTTTTTAATTTTAAAATTTAGACTTTTGTCCACCTCTCAAATTACTTACTTTAAAAAATAAACTGTCATTAAAAATTTTCAAATCAACTTCCATGCCTACAAGTTAGCAGTTATGTTATGAAAATTTTGGGAACTCCACTACATCTAAATATTCTCCTTTTTTTATGAACCTAACCTCACCATTAAATTTAAAATTTATAGAATCTAAATCTATTTGATTAGTTAACAACTTTACTATAGTCTCACCAATATTTATATCGACCACTTTAGTCAATCCAACATAAGAAGTCGTAAACCTGGAATTAATCTCTAAAAAATAAACTCTATCATCAGATAATATTAAATCAACACCAACAAAACCTTTAAGACCTCCAATAGCTTCAATAGCTGTTTTAGCTACTTCAAAAGCATCATGTTTTAAGGGATGGTTAAAGGGGATCTCCCCTCCAAGATAGCTAAATTCACTATCACGGACAGCTATTAATTGTTTATTTAAACTAATTGGTAAAGATTCATTTCCATCTGATATTAAACTAACACTTACAATTTCACCCTCAACAAATTCTTGAACCAAAAAATCATTTTCATAATCATTTAAATTACATATATCTTTTTCATCAGATACTAGAATGGTATCTTGACAATCAACACCACAGACAGGTTTAACTACCAAATTGGAGTTAAATTCACTGAAAAGTTGTTCAACGAGTGAATGGTGATCATTGTTATCAGCAGTTATTTTTATTGTTCTAGGTTGGGTAACCCTATCTTTTAAAAGTAGATATGTATCATGTTTATTAGAACATTTTAAAACTCCTTTAGAATTGGATCCCAATATTTCCACACCTTGATCTTCAATTAACTTAGTTAACTCATATAAAATCATGTCCTCTTCTGCTCCAATGAACATGACCTTATTAAACTTAGAGACGTTAATCTCTAACCAAGTGAATAGATCTTCCTCAATAGATATTATACTAACGAAGTCGTAGCCCTTAAAAAATGAAAGAAAATTTTTAGAAATAAGTAGATGTACTTCAAAATTTTTTAATTCATTTAAAAGACCTTCTATCATTGCTTTAGCTTCAGATATTATGGAGTGATCGTCACTCTTAGAGGCAGTGAAATATTCAAACAATAAAATCTTCATAACGAGAATCCATCCATTTTATACTACACTTCATATCCACTTTACTACCATCAATAAAATATTATGAATATTTTAATTTAAAAATTAAGTGTTTATCTTTATTTATAATTTTAATATGACAGATAAACCATCTATTTTATAGTGATAACTGTAACGTTTATCAACTATTAATTATTATTTTTTATAAAAATTCTCTAAAATAAGTTTAAATAGATAAAATTGATTATTAATATTTTATAAATTGATAAACTTTTCAAAGATGACTACAATCAAAATTTTAAAATTTTTTTTAATTGAATTACACAACAGAATATATAACTTCAATTTTTAAGAATTCGTTTAAGTTTCCAACATCCACACTCACCTAGTCTTTGTCAACTTCAGGAACACTGAACAATATATTCCTTGTTGAAGAGTAGGATTTTTCATATTCCAACATCTTTCTTTTTAGAACCCTTTGAAATCTTTCCATAGCGTAATCATCATATTGAAATTTAATATTCTTATAATGAACATCGACTAAGATCAAATTTTTTGGGGATGATGCCCTAATGTTGGCTTTAAAAGAAGGATTAAAATAATTAACTACCTCGTCTAGATCCAATTTACCTCTTCCCACATCACGAAAAACCGCCATCATCTTCCTAATCATGTTCCAAAGAAAACTTTCTCCAAAAACATCAACATAAATCTGATAGCCTCTATCATCACCATCAACTTTATTAACTTCAATTTTATCGATTTTACGAATTGGTACCCTTTGATTTCTCTTTGTAAAGTTTGTAAAATCATGAACTCCTTCAAATAGCTTAGCTAACTTTCTAATCGAATCAATATCTAAGTCAAGATCATGAAAATTCTTTAAAAAATATCTGTAATGTTTATTCGATGAATATCTTGGTTTAAATCCAAAATGAACAGAGGTTTTAGCTATTATTCGAATATCTTCACTTAAAAAATCATTAATTTGATTGATTATAGGTTCTTTCTCTGAATTAAAAGATATCACATTTCCTAAACTATGAACACCCTTATCCGTCCTACCAGCAATAGAAAATTTGGAATCGTGTACGTTATCAATTAGTTTTAAGTCCGTTAATGTGTCTATGATTTCCCCCTCAATGGTTTTAAAGTTTGGTTGTCTTTGAAACCCGTAAAATTCAGACCCGATGTATGCAACCTTTAAAGCAAATCTCTTCATAAAATCACACTGAAAACTATTTACTCTCCAATATTCCTGCTCTTTTTATTTGTTTTAAACGATGATAACACGGTACACAAAGATAGACAAAATATCACTTGAATCCGTTAATCTACATGTTACCTAGATCCATACAATTTAACGATTCTTTTAAATTGTCTTCATTTGAAAAATCCTTAATGATATCCTTTAGTTTTTCTTCATTGTAATCTTTAAATTTTTTTGTTGTTTCAATCATTAAAGGTATTGCACGTGTTATGTTATCCACTATTGTGATATTTGCTTTTTTCGATGTTCGTGATAGTGGATTTAAGTCGATAGCTATTACCTCCTTACCACTATCCACTAAAATTTCTGTTCTATCTCCATCCTCAAGAGGGACCAGAATTAAATCCGACGAAAATATGCCATTTTTACTTGCCGTTGCTCTTGGACTTTTAATATCTTTTATATATAACAATTCATCTTCATTTGTTCCTAAAACATTGTTATACCCTTTTTTATTTACAATATCTTTTATAATATCCACTCTTTTTTCCGTTCTATAGAAAAGATTGATCTCAATTTTAGCAGGGATTAATTTAGCCAACTGAATAACTTCATCAACTACCAACGCTGTTGTGTTACCATTAATTGAAATAACTGGATTTTTCGCTAAAAGAAGTTTAGCAACACCTATCTTAACAGCCATTTCACTTGGTTCTGTTGACTTTTCACCTAACAAATAGTCAAAGGCTTCTCCTCTCCCATGTGCTATCATTCCAGAGTCAGATAGATAACCTTCTTCATGAGCATTTTTTATTTTTTCTCTAAGAATCAACGATTCATATCTTGGATGATTTTTAGGTATCATAAAAACACCAACTTCAACATCTTCAACTGAAGTTCATGAAATAATTTTTTTTGATTTTCGTTTCTAATTGAACGAGTTCAACAAGGAAGTAATGAAATTTTTTAAATTTTTATTATTGATCATTAAATTAATTTGTAGGTATGAAAGTTAAGTTTGCAAGTTTTGAACGTTAAAAAATATTTCAATTTTTGAGGGTGTAAAAAAGTGTGGAGTTTTTCATAAAAATCAGCATTTACTTATAAAGAAAATGTGAAAAATTGAAAAAACTCCACAAAATTTTACAGTCTCCAATTTTTTTAAAACAACCATTTAATGTTAGTTTGTTTTATTAAATAACTATTTATTTATAAATATTTTGTTAAAATAGTGTCATGACAATTTAATTTTAAATGTTTATATGGTTGAAGTTACATGATAATAAATAGTAAAATAAGCTGGAATTTCACAAAATAAAACACATATGAAAATATTATGTTCGAATTAAACAATAAGAATTAAGTTGTCTTAACAAATAGCTATTTTAATTTATAAAATATTGAATGGATAATTTTCATGAAAGTTAAAATAATTCAATATCTTGCAAACTTTAGTTAAAATCCTATAAAATGAATGTGGATGGAATCAAAATTAATAGTTCAAATATGACTTATTTAAACGCTCTAAGAAGTCATAAATTAATAATGCAGATGCAAAAACCATTAAACCATAATAGATTATTCTCGTCCTATCTACACCTACGGTGTAAGTACCATATCCTGGAATAAATTCCATTATGATCTGTGATCAAAAGCCAATAACAGCAGCCATACTAAAAGAAGAATATTCCTTTAAAAATTCTATTGAGGTTATATGGGAGCTTTTTGAAGAAGCACTATAACTTCACTACACATCAAAGCTTTAATTGCTTGTAAAATCGAATTATATATTATATTATACGCCCAATCATTATTATCACAAAGCATACTTTTAGCTACTTTTAAGTCTCTTTTAACTAAATCAATGGAATTTTTCATCTGTTTTTCCCTATTTTTAATTTTTTTAATCAATCCTTTTTTTTCAAGATCATCTATCATACATTTCATCTTTTTAATATCGATTAATTTTTAATATATTTTCACTATCCTCAATTAAAAATATTTTAGGATTCTCAACGACTTCTAATATAAAAGAATTTTTATCTTTTAGACCTTCTTTAATTTCTTTCCTTGTGAATAACACATAATTTATTTCTTTTGAATATTCTTTTTCAAGTTCATAAAATTCTTCTACCAAAAAATCCTCATTAATCTCCCCTACTATGAATAAATCCAAATCACTATCAAATTTTTGAGACCCAGAAGCATATGAACCGTAAATAAATGCAGTATCAATGTTTTCATATTTTTTTAGATTATTTTTAATAACACTTAAAAGACCTTTTGTTTTTAAGAAAATTTTAGTTATTTCTTCATAAATTGGAGAGTGGTTATTCATTTTATAATATTTTAGATTACTTTCTTCTTCTACAATCAAAAGTCCAATGTTTTCTAAGTTAATTAATTCTCTTCGAACCGAATTTATATTTTCATTGATTATTCTACTAAATTCTCTAATATAAACTCTTTTTTCAGGATTTAATGAGAAATAACTCAAAATTTTCACTCTTGTTTTGGAGTGAAACAAATTTTCTAACATGATTTATAATATTAACTCCTTTTGTATAAATACTTTATACATTTGTATAATTGAATTATACAACTATTTTTTATTAACTATTTTTTGTTAATAATCAATAAACTTACATTTCATTAAACAATATATTAATCTTCTTTAAGTTAATAAAAATAAAAAAATTTTAAAAAGCAAAAATTGGTCTTAGATATAAATATTGAATATATAAAGTTCAATGACCAATTTATTTAAATAGTAACCATGTTTTATTGAATATATAAAGTTATTGAGTGTTAAATTTCAACAATTAATTCTGCCAACTGTTCAAGATTTCTAACTTCAAACAATTCTGCACCTGCATCTTCATAATTGGAAACACAACTGTCCGCTACATTCCATTTCTTTTTTTCTTCAGGATTTAGTATTAAAACTCTTTTTGACTTTTTAACCATGTTTTCAATTATTTCAGCACTTTTTGGTATTCCATTTTCTTTTTTACC
Organism: Candidatus Methanovirga aequatorialis; assembly: GCA_031282205.1. Lineage (GTDB taxonomy): Archaea > Methanobacteriota > Methanobacteria > Methanobacteriales > Methanobacteriaceae > Methanovirga > Methanovirga aequatorialis. The sequence goes on from JAITEE010000051.1 coordinate 29,206, forward strand.
TGCCCAATCTCTACAGTCGCTTAAAATCAATAGATATGATTTACTGTTTATGTTCGTATGGCCTTGAAATTCTTTAAATGCCATGTACATATTAGATTTGCCATGAATCATGGAATTTTCATGTCTAATTTTCATTACTTTAATGAAAGCATCTATTAAATCTGGTTCATAAAGTGCAGAGGTAATATCAACGGTTTTATTGTCAAACTCATATACTTTAGCTTTTGAAAATGAATTTTGTGAAGCATAAACCATGCAAAAAAACCATATACTGATCCAATCACAGGAAACACTTATATCCGATAGGAAGTAGTGGTCGTGTTTCTTGATCTTTGGTTTAGTTTTTATAAGTTCAAGAAAAGTTCCACCATGTTTAAGGTTTTTTCTGATACTTCTTCTAATATCTATTTTTTGTGTTTTAACCATTTTCAATTGTCTTGATCTTTTTGTAGCTATTTTATGACCCAATTTCTGACAAAGATCAACTAGTTCTACTTGTAAGCTGTTCATATTCTTTATATCGTTTTTTAAAAGCTTTGAATTTCCCTCGTATGCTCCATCATTGTTCATATTGTTTAAACTATTTTCAAGGTAGTCTATTCTGTAGTATTTGCTGTCACGGTCAAAATAACGTTTTGAAGTTCTTCTACTTGTTGAAGACCCAATGTACGTCTTGAAGGGAGTTTTTCCTTTATTTTGAATATTTTTATTTTCTTTTTCTTCCTTTTTATTTATAAAAAAATCTTCATAAATTTCGTCAAATTTATTCCTAAATCTTTGATCTTTTAAGTAAATGGATGCCATCGCATCTTTTAAATTTCCATCATTTTTTATCAGTGTTTTGGCTTTACATGCCAACTTGGTACTTCTAACACTTGCAGGAATTCCATTGTCTCTAAGTTTTCCTGAAAATTTGACGATGTCTTCTATCATTTGTTTTTTTTCCCTTATTTTATTTTAATATTACCCAACACCTTTCGTTTATATTCTTCATTTTTTATTGCAACATTTATAGTTTTTTCAAAGGTTTTTTCGTCTAAAACTTCTTTATTAAGAACAATAAGACTTTTAACCCAGTCTACCGCCGCCCTAATAGATGGTGTTTTTGTAAGTTTGAGCCTTCTAATATTCTGTATTGTTTTGACAACATTTTTTATTAGTTTTCCAGAGGCAGTTGGGATATGAGATTTTACTATCTCCACTTCACGATCAAATTTTGGGTAGTCAATGTATAGGTAGAGGCATCTATCTTTTGTTTCATCAAGTAACAGTCTTTGGGAGTTAGAAGTTATTATAATAAGTAAATCATTATTTAAGTTAAACGTTCCGAGGTCATTTACAGTTATTTCTTTTTCTCCAAGTGCTTGTAATAGAAAACTTTCAACTTCTTCATCAGCTTTATCAATTTCATCGATTAAAATTATAGAATCCTTTTTGTTCATGAAGGCTGATAACAATGGTCTTTTTATAAAAAAATCTTCTTTGAAGACGTCGTCTTCAGTTTTGTTTGTTTTAGAAACCTCAAGAGATAGAAGTTGTTTTTGATAGTTCCATTCCCCTACGATCTGTTCAAAACTAATTCCTTCGTAACATTGTATCCTAAAAAAATCCCTATCAAACGCTTTTGAAATGGACTTAGAGAGTTGAGTTTTACCAGTTCCAGGAGGACCTTCAATCAAAATAGGTTTTTTAAGTTCAAGAGATAAAAACACGACCATAGTTATATTGTCATCTGGAATGTAGTTATTTTCAGTTAAAACTTCCTTGATTCCATTTATATTTATGTTTTCTCCCATCGTATCACTTTCCAAAACAAAAATTTGGCCACTTTGGAAAAACATATAAAAGTATTTTTTTTTCATTGAAAGTGGTCTTATAAGTAACCAAGGTTACCAAAAAATTTTTAAAATTTATACTTTCCTAAAAGGATATCCTCTTTCCTATATGGTTTTAAAATAGCTTCAACATAATCTTCTCCAATTTCATAGGTATTAAATGAATTAGGACAAGATCCTCTTAATTTAAGAGAAGAAAAAGAACCAGCAGTGGCAAAAATAGTATTTTCAACTTTCCATAAATAGGGCACGTGTTTATGACCAGAAAGAACCATATTAACCTCAAAATCTGTTAATGATTTCAAAATATCCCCAGCATCGAATAATATATTGCGTTCCCTCCCTGTTTTAGGAATAGGCAAAACATGATGATGAATAGCTACAATGGAAAAAGTAGAATTCATATAAGAGTCCGCTAAAATCTCCTCCATCCACAACTGTTGAGGACGACCAACACTACCATCACTAATATCTGGTTCTGAACTGTCTAAACCAACCAATGTGATATTATCAATATCAACAGAACATTTTGGTCCTTGTACTTTGATCCAATCCTTTATTTCCTTATTTTTTAATGTACATTCCCCATTTAAAGTATCATCATATTGTATTTTATTGTTAACTTTATTGTTAGAACTTAAATTTTGAGCCCAGTTACGTTCACCAATGAGTTTTTGGAAGGTCTCGTAGCCTAGATTACGAGCGTCGTGGTTTCCAGGAATAGAAAAAAACATAGATTTAAAAAATTTTATGTACTCAATAGCCTTTATATACTCTGCATAATATCCATGATTTGTAAAATCTCCAGTAAAAATTATAAAATCAGGATCCAAATCGTTGACCTTATCGATGCTATTAAAAAAAACATCTTCACTAAAGTCTGTACCTCCAACATGAAAATCAGAAATATGTACTATGAACGTCATTTTAATCGTGATTTTATTGGTTTAATCTTAAAATTGCTTCTGCTAAGTCTCCATCAGTAGCTATTAAAGCTTTTTCAGCTTCTTCTCTAGAAACTTGCCCTTGACTTGCCACCATTTCTATATCTTCATCAGGAATAACTAACTCCTCTTCAAAGTCAATTTCAATAGCTGTACCCGAGATTTGATATGTTTCTTGACCCATCACTTTCGTCAAATTAACTTCTGCATTAGGAATAATCAATTCTTTATCTTCAAATCTAATTATAACCTCTTTAACTCCAGGAAGGTCCTTTACATCCATTCCCATTTTTTTCATTTGTCTTTTCATTTGCTTCATCTGTTTTGGATTCATACCAGGTATCATACAACCACTACTTCAACTAAATTTATCATGACTAAATCTCAATTAGATAACATTTATTAAATTATAGTTACCTATTAAAGATGTATTTAATATAATTTGTATTAATATGTTATTAAACTTATTTTAAATATTTTTTTATCAAAAATTATATTTTCGATTATTATACCACATATATGAATATAAAGAATTAGAATATCTTATTACGTTCTAAATAGATGTGAAATTTCTTATTTTAGCAGTTAAATAGATTATAATAATTTTTTATTGGATTTTACAATATGAACACAAAAATTATGATGTCGATAAATAAAAATAAACAACAGGTGATAGAATGTGGGATACAACAAAAGATTATAGATTACTGGTAGCTCAAGAGTCAAAGGAATTATATAAAAAGACCATAAATAATGGAAGTTTTAGAGGCCATTGGAACAAGAAAATGGCTCTTGAAGTCGCAGAAAATATGAATAGTGACCTCCAAGCCTTAACGTACTCTTACTTAGATCCTAAAGATCTAGCAAGTGCACCAGAGGTAGGTCATCTGAGAGAAAAGATTGAAAAGATTGTTGGATATTTAGGTGGAGATGACTGGGCTAAAACATTTCTAGAGAAGACCCCTAAACAAGAAAGAGAAAGACTGGAAGAAAATATTGCAAAAGTTAAATTCTTCATTAGGACGATCTAAAATTTAAAAGACAGAATTATAATAGGCCCAATTCCTGATCCAATAGTGGGAGTAGACATCGTCGTTGGGGAGATAATGAGTGTCAGTAAACATGGGGACAGCTTAATGATCACCAACGTAAACACTGGTAAACATGCCATTAAAGTCATTACCAATGATTTAAATGTGAAAGAAGGAGATCATGTTGGAATAGCTATGCTTCCTCCAATGAACTTTCTTGGAATATTAAGTGAAGGAATGTTTTTAGGTAATGGTTCAAATATTTTAAAAGAGGTTGAAGGTGAACTAGGTTCCATGCCTAAGGGTATTCCAATAAAATCATTAAATGGAACAAGGAACTTGGTTGAAAACTTTTTAAAAAAGTAATTCAATTCCCTATTTTCAGATTAGAGTTATAATGAGATAAACAAACTCAAAAACTTAGTTACCACATTTTTTAACAAGTCGATATGGATTTTATCCTCACTTCATTTTCCTCTGTAAGCTAAACCTACCTAAAATTTTATATGGTATTGATAATAATAGAGTGTATGTGAGGTGACAGTTATTGGAGAGACAACCAATTTATATAAAGAAATTCAAACCGTGGTTCATTCCAAGATTAAAAAGAAACTCAATTTAGATTCAGATTACATTGCAGAATGGAATGTTAGTGAAAATAACAAAGTTGAAGTTGAATTTAGAAAAAAAGCTATTATTTTTATCGAAGTACTCAACACACTAAGAAAATTCAAAGAAGTTAAACCAATATTCGTTGAGAGGTGTATTTTTTGGAGATAATCAAGAAGAGTTTGGACATGTTCACTTCCAAGATTAAGTTAATGCAAGAAAGTTTAGTTAGTGAGGATTTTGAGCGTTTGTATGAGTACATCCTTAAGGCTGAACATATTCATTTGTATGGTTCTGGCAGGTCTTTGAATATTATAAAGTGTTTTGGGATGCGTTTAATGCATTTAGGTTTTCCTGTTATTATCGTTGGTTCCACTACGAGTCCTCATGGTAAAAAAAGTGATGTGTTGATCTGTATGTCTGGGTCTGGTAATACTGTTAATGTTATCACCGCCATGAGGATTGCTAAGGAGAACAATATTCCCGTTGTTTTGTTCACACATAACAAGAGTAGTGAAGGTGCCAAGCTGGCTGATTTACTTATTAATATTAATACTGGCGTTGGAAACTGGGAAGCTGCTATTAACGATCCATTGGAGGTTAGCTTTGGTGGAGATTATAGTGACTCCTGTGTTGCTCCTATGGGTACCGTTTTTGAGATTCTTATGCTTTGTTTGCTTGATTCCATTATTAACAAGTTGATGATGATGTTGTGTAAGGATTGTAGTGACTTGGAAGATTTGCATAGTCTGTTTGGGTAATTATAGTGATAATGGTAATGTTTATAAATTATTAATCTAATTATTTCTTATAAAAATTATCTAAATTAAATTTAAATAGATTATATTGGATATTGATATTTTATAATTGACAAACTTTACTAAAATCATTATAATTTATATGCAATAAAAAATATTTGTAGTTATTCACTTGATTTTAAAATATTATTCTTAGTTAATTTTTATTTAAATCTTATTAATTATTAAAATAACTATTAAGATACTTTTATTTTTAAAAATATTAATTATAATTTATTTAATTAAAAATTTGATATTTATAATAACAATTATTAGAAGTTTTATTACTTACAAACATTATTTAATACACCATAGTAAAATAATGTTGTAACCATAAAGGATATATAATATGGAAGTTTGTAGTAGATGTGGTAGTCCTAAGATTATTATAAAAAGAAAACAATCAGGTCAAAGTCTGTGTAAAAATTGTTTTATTGAAAGTATCCAGAGAAAAGTTATAAAAACCATTAAAAAAGAAAAACTCATCGATAAAGGAGACAAGGTTCTCGTCGCATTATCGGGGGGAAAGGACAGTGTCGCAGTTCTTGATATCCTACACACATTTTATGAAAAGAGGATGATTGATCTATGTGCAGTCACAATAGACGAAGGAATATCTAACTATAGAGATGAAGGAGTTAAAATAGCCATTAACTATGCTAAAGAACTTGGAATTGAACATGAAACAATTTCCTTTAAAGAGTCCTTTGGAACGACGTTGGATGAAGTAATGAAGAAATCCAATCGTAGGGGATCTTGTAGCTATTGTGGAGTATTTAGAAGATGGATTATAAATAAATCAGCTAAAAAATTATGTGCCGATAAAATAGCTACAGGACATAACTTAGATGATGAAACACAAGCTATTTTAATGAATTATTTGGAGGGAAACATTCGTAATCTTTCTAAAATAGGACCTAAAATAGAGTCCAAAGTCTTCACACCAAAAATTAAACCTCTTCGTGAAGTCCCAGAATATGAAGTTGGTCTGTATGGAGTGGCAAAGGATCTAAATATTCACAGGGCAGCTTGCCCATACTCCGACACATCGTTTAGAATGGAGGTATCACGGATCATGAAAAGGTTAAGTGAAACCCACCCAACGATCATGTACTCAACTCTTAGAGGTTTTGACAAAATCAAAATAGCCATTAAAAACCAACACAACAATACAAACAATTTTAGCAGATGTGAAATCTGTGATGAACCATCATCAGGCTCACTATGCCAAGCCTGCACTTTTTTAGAAGAACTACAAAACAAATGATATTCAAGAAAATTAAATCATTAGAAAATATTTTGCTTTCAAATTTCTCATTCTACTTTAAACATGTAAATTCCAGATTTAGTTTATTTAAATCATATAAATACATGAATTTATCTCTTTCAATATTATTCCACTCATTCCTGTGTTCATGTATTTTTTCCATTGGTTGAGGTAAAAAAAATGGTTTTTTTCTTAAATTCAATGGACGATAATATCCTGTGTGTATATCCCAATTTTTAAGAGTCAGAGGGTAACATGTAACCAATAAATATTTAGAATTAGATTTTTTAAAATTCAACAAAACCTTATAAACATCTTCATAAGATAAATGTTGTAATAAATCCTTACAAAGAATCAAATCCACTTTAGGCAAGACATCTTTTGTAGCGTCTATAATCTCAAATTTAACATGATTACTATCCTTGTATTTGCAATTGTTGTCTTCTATTATTTTTTCTACAATATCTCCACCAGTATAATTAACATCAAGCATATTTACTTTAGCCATAAAATTAAAATCACCACAAGGAACATCTAACATTGTTTTAATATTATATTTAGAAAAAATTTGCGGTAACCTACTCCTTAAAACCCTGGTGTTATTTAATTCACTTCCTAAACCTGAAAAAGATTCTTCAGAACCCCAATAATTCGTCTTGTATATTGCCTTAAAAATGCTGTGAGAATTGAAATTATTAGGATTTGAAAATTTCCGATAAGGGACAATCGAAATAATATAAAACCCCAATCGTAATAGACTTTCTATTGTATTCATAAATCGATCTCTGAAAAAGTAGATTGTATAACCCCCCCTGAAAAATATACTTGTCATTCGAGGTATATAAACTTTATGGTACTGAAAGAATCATGATCAAATTGATCCAAAAGGTGAATCAAAATTGAGTAAAAGGTATTTAAACCTAGAAATATTAATAAAAATCATTAGTCTAATGTAAACAACCTACATTTTAATGAACGTGGTAGAATAAATTTTCAACAATAAAGAGTTTTTAATAAACATCGGGGTTCGTTGATTTTACTAAAAATGAGGTTAATAGAGACTCTCTCGTGTTGTTATCTATGGATAAATTAATATATAAATATATCAGTATATTAAGGAGCCAATATAGAAAATTATAAATAACTATAAATATAAAATTATTGTATTATATTTTATATACTCAACACAAGTTCAATGTATGGTAACATAACAATTCAATATTAATTAATCAATAGAAGTCGTTTTGTATGGATTCTAAAAAAATTCAAATGCCACGAACAGTACATATTGGTTCTGGTGTAATAAATGAAACTGGAGAGATATGTAGGGATTTAAAGATAAAAGGTGATCTTTTAATTGTTACTGGCGACGTGACCCAAAAAATAGCTGGAGCTTTAGTTAAAGAAAACCTTGAAAATTTGGATTACAACGTTTCATTGGTTAAAATAGATGATGCAACAGAAAAATCGGTTGAATACGTCGAAGATAAGGTAGAGGATGCATTATTAATCTTAGGAGTTGGTGGAGGAAAGGTTATAGATGTTTCTAAGATGGCATCCAAAAATAAAAATATAGATTTCATATCCATACCAACGTCAGCTGCTCATGATGGAATAGCTTCTCCTCTTGCCTCTATAAAACAAAAAAATCAGGAATCTTTATCATTATATGCTCAGGCCCCAATTGGGGTAGTAGCTGATACAGATATTATTAGAAAGGCACCTTTTAAATTCTTATCTTCAGGGTGTGCTGATGTGATATCAAATTACACAGCTATTAAAGACTGGCAATTAGCTCATAGATTACGCAATGAAAATTATAGTGAATCTGCAGCTGCGTTATCCAAAATGACGGCTAAACTTATTATAAAATCATCTGATGCAGTTAAAAAAGGGTTAGAAGAAAGTGCAAAGTTGGTTGTGAAGTCTTTATTCAGTAGTGGAATGGCCATAAGTATCGCTGGATCAAGTAGACCAGCAAGTGGTTCAGAACATAAATTTAGTCACGCCCTCGATAAAATCACAAATAAATCAGCTTTACATGGACATCAATGTGGTGTTGGAACTATTATGATGATGAATTTGCATGGAGGAGATTGGAAATTTATTAAAAACGCATTAAAAGATATTAATGCACCTACAACAGCTTATGACTTAGATATTGACCCTGATGATATTATTGATGCATTAACAATAGCTCATGAAATACGTAAAGAACGTTACACTATTTTAGGAGAAGGAGGACTTTCAAAAAGTGCTGCTAAAAACTTAGCTATTAAAACTGGGGTAATTTAATTAAATGGTGATCTTATGATAACATTAATCGGTGAAGATTTGGCAAAAAAAGATTTGGTATTCTTATTTAACAAGGCTGCTGAAGAATGTGATGATTGTAAATTTAAGACTTCTTGTGTAGAATCCTTGGAAGAAGGAAGAAAGTATAAAATATTGGATGTGCGAGATAATCAACAACCTTGTCCAATACATGACAAAGAGAAAGTTAACGTTGTTGAGGTTGAAAAAGCAAATATAACCACGTTTATCGATGTGAAAAAGTCTTTTCAAGGTTCTACAGTTAATTATACTCCTCCTGATTGCAACATCAAATGTATTTATCATGAATTTTGTTTTCCAGATGGATTGAAAGAGAGTGATAAATGTACAATTGAAGAGGTTATAGATGATCATATCAATGAATGTGCCAAGGGATATTCTCTCTCTAAAGTCGTTTTAAAAATTAAAGAATGATATCCTAATTAAAGACACTCCATCATAATTTAATAACCTTTGCTCTATCTCTTAAATTTATTCTCGTTTTGTTTTTAAATTCTTCATCGATTATAATTTCATTGATTATAATAATATTAATTTGTCTATTTTTAATTTGATTGCATGTTGGGTTTTATTTTGCTTGCTACTTTAACGAGTGGTATAACTAACGTTTATACAAGACGCGAGTTGAAAAGGAAACTGAAAAGAGTTTAAGTGATAAGTTATTGTTGCTTGAAGAGAAGTTGAATGGTATTGATGAGAAGTTGGATAAATTAGGGAAATATAAGTAAATTATATTTATTGGTATTATTATAAAATATTGTTATATATAAACAATGTAAACATTTGCATACTAAAAATGATTTTTTTTTTGGGAGGGTTATATAATGAACTATGAGGAGTTAGTAATTGAGAAGTTAAACGATATTAAAGAGGATCAAAAAAATCTAAGAAATGATATTAAAGAGGATCAAAAAAATCTAAGAAATGATATTAAAGAGGATCAAAAAAATCTAAGAAATGATTTTAAAGAATTGAAACATGATTTTAAGGAATTGAAACATGATTTAACTGAAAGAATTAGTCATGTTGAGGATGATTTGATTAATATTAAGGAGAATCATTTAGATCACCTTGAAAAAGATATTATCGAAATGAATAGTAAGATAGATCTTGGGATGAATCAAATGAATACTAAGATGGATCTTAATTTTAAGTGGATGTATGGAATATCGATAGCTATGTTCACTATGTTAGGAGCAATAATGATAAAATTATTTTTTAATTAAAAAAAAATGTGTAACATCTTTATTCAAGATAAAAATAGGGAACTATTTTATGATTCACTCATTATTAGATGATTTTAAAAATTTCATGAAAATTATAAATGAGTATGATGGAGGAAATTCAATAGATTTAACAAGTTATAATTTCTTAGGAACAGCTACATTATTGCCTTTATTCGCATATGCAAACCAAAATAATATCAACAAATTGATTTCTCAATCAAACAATCCCTTAACACTATTAAAATTTAAAAAATATTAAAAAAATGTACAAGGATATATCTCTACGCCATTGAAAGAAGTAAAACGATAAATGACCAAACAACACGACCGAACCTTGAAAAAAAAGTTAAAAAGTTTTGAAGAAATGGTAGGAATTTTAAAATAGGTGAAATTGAAAAATAAACAAAAAATAGTAAACCAATGATTATATACAAAATTTTAACAGTTTTAAGAAGATTAAAACAGAATAATAATTCAATTGAAAAAATGTAAATATAAAATTAGGTAATAAGTCTATTACGCATGATCATGTTAAGGAATACCTTCTCCTTCGTTATCGTTAATTGCAATGCCTTCACAGTAGATAGAGTCATTATTTTTTTCTTCTAATTCCAACATGATTTCTTTTTGGAGATCGACATAAGAGATCTTACCAAGTTTTGTGAGAGGTAGTTTTTTTCTAAAAACAAATTCACGAGGAACGCTCCATTTACTTAAATATTCCTTAGATGTGGCTAATAGTTCACTCTCCAATTCCTTTGAATATTTATAATTGTCTTTTAAGATTACATAAGCTCGGATTCGTTCGACTTGATAAGAATCAGGAACTCCAACCACACAACAATTGGCTACTGCCTCATGTTCGATTAAAACATTTTCAATCTGTGTTGGGAAGACGGAGTACCCTGAGCTTTTTATAATCCTTTTTATTCTTTGCTTAAAATAAACAAAACCGTCCTTGTCCATACTTCCTAGATCGCCAGTATGTACCCATGAATGACCATCTTCATGATGTTGAAGAACTAAATCTGTTTCTTCTTTTTCTTTATAGTACTCTAACATAACCGAAGGTCCAGATATGCATATTTCACCATTTTCATTGGTTTGACAAGTTTTTTGGGTTCCAATCCTACAAATTTTATAGAGGGTATCTGGAAATGGAACACCAATACTTCCAAAACGGTATTCTGTTGTGGGAGTTAAACAACTTGCAGTCACAGTTTCGGTTAAACCATAACCTTCTCTTATAGTTACATTAGCTCCACGCTTAGTTATAAACTCTTCAAATCGTATTTTAAGATCGTTGGGTAGAGTATCTGCACCAGAAAACACTCCTTTTAAACAAGAAAAATCGGCACCCATCATTTTTTTGTTTGTTGTTAGAGCCGTGAATAAAGTTGGAACTCCAGCGATAAATTGAGGTCTATATTTATTAAATGTTTTTGCAAAATCTTCTGCAGTAAACTTTGGAACAATGATTATATTCCCTCCAAATGATAATATAGTATGCATTGACACTCCAAGACCAAAACCATGGAAAAATGGCATGATACACATCATTTTATCGTTGATTTGGATGTTGGCTTGGGAACCAGTTTGTAGAGCAAGTGCATTGAAATTTAAATTGGAGAGAAGAACTCCCTTTTGTTTGCCTGTGGTTCCACCTGTGTACAGTATAACTGCAGGACTATCATTTTGAATTTTTGGAAAATTTGTGAAGGTTCCATTTTCACCTACCTTTAATAGATCTTTCCACTTAATTATAATATCTCTTTCTGGTACCTTTGGTATTTTTCTTCCATTTAAAAACCAGTATCCAGTACGTTTTAATGTTTTGAGATAATCTTGAATTTTACATATTACTATCTTTTCTAATTTTACACTATTTTTTATCTTTTCAAAGTTCTGAAATGCAAAATCGGTTGTAAAAGCGAATTTACTATCAGTCAGGTTTAAAAAATACTCTATTTCTTTTGGAGCAGATAAAGGGTGTATCATATTAGAAATGGCTCCAATTTTATTGATGGCATAAAAAACAATAGGAGTGTGAGGAATATTTGGTAGACAAACGGTTACTTTATCTCCTTCCTTAATTCCGATCTTAATTAAAGCCTGAATACAACAGTTAATAATTCTTTATAAGTTAACTGTAGACCCATGAATTCTAATGCAACAGTATCAGGAATTTTCTTTTCTATAAATTCTATCATTTGATACATGCTTTTATCAGGATATTTTATATTAGGAAAAATATTTTCTGAATAGTATCTTAACCAGGGTCTATCATAGTCTAAATTATCTTCAGCAGATTTCAATATAAATTTATTCAAGCTTTTCATACAATCTCCAATACATCGAATGTGGTTTTCAATAATCAACATCAACCTTAATTTAATTGGCTTATATTTTAATTTAATTATTATTAGTAGTTTATTTTTATTTATAAATTGTTTTTAAATCTTAAACAGTTAAAATATATGATCATTAAAATTTGATAAATAGAGTACGCTACATCTTCTTAAAATCAAATTTCATTTATTATAATTAAACATCCATCGGAACTTCTTTTAATCTTTTATTAAGCTGTTCAGGATCGTTTAAAATCTCTTGAAGAACTTTTAAACTATTTATTAAATAAAATCCATCGGTCACTCTTTCATCCATAGTGACTGAAATCTCAACTTCATATTTTTTAGATGCGCCTACGTGATCGCTCTTAACTTTTCTAACTTTGCCTACTGTAATGAAAACAGAACAAGTTCCTCTATCATATAAATGATGAATGGGTACTGTAGCTAAATCGATACTTCCAAGATTTGAAACAAAAGCAGAACATTGCATAACATCCATTTTTCTTAAAAAAACAGGGCAGTGACCAAGTACAATGAAGAAATTCATTAGAGTTACTACAAAACTAACTATAAAACTTGGAAACTTGAGGAAAGTATTCAAAAAATCTCCATGCTCATCGTCACTACCATCCTTAACCCCGTTTATAACGGGATTTAATATTTTTACTACATCATAGATATTAGAATCTCTTTCAAATTTAGATATGGTGACGGATTCTTCTCCATCATCACTAAATTGCTTTTTTACAACGTAAGCCAATTCAATGTTGTGTCTTTGATAAATTTTTTTTCCAGCGATGAACCTGTTTAAGTGAGGTCTCATGGCTATTACTCTGGTTATGGCCGTCATGAAAAAATGATTGTAGGTATATTTTTCAGATAACTTAGAATTAAAATTTTCTTGAATATCTGCGGTGTTACAATCCGAACTGTTGTTAAAAACTTTTTCGTTTAACTCTTCATTCTTTTTATTTAAATATTCAACGATCCTGGTAGCATCAAAGGTATTTTTAAAATATATACTTGATCCATCACGTGTATTCATTAAATAAGGCATCAACTTCTGGAAAGAGGATGTGCTTCTAATTAAATATCCATCCCAACGTTCTCCTTTCTGTTTTTCACGTTTATAAGATCGTGATTCATCTTTTAAATCATTACTCTCTTTCATATTATCAACGAATGGTTACATCAAAGTTTAACAACAGAACACACACAATATATTAAGTTTAATTATTAATTAAAATATTATAATAGCCACTAACGACATGTACAAATCGATTAATTCATTCAGTATAAATATTAATTAGAACGATAGTATAAATAGTATAATAATTACAACATGTTAAATAAGATAACGTTATATTTTTTTGATTTGGATGTAATATTAACTTAAAGTGAATTTATGCCTAAAAAAAAATTAACTCATTTAAAAGGTGATGGAATTCGTATGGTTGAAGTTGGTGATAAACCACTTCAAAAGAGAGTAGCAAAGGCTTTTGGTAGAATAATTTTAGATGAGGAAACAATAGCCATGATTGAAAATCATGATATTAAAAAGGGGAACGTTTTGACAACTGCACAAGTTGCTGCAATTAACGGTATTAAAAACACTTCAAATATGATTCCATTAACTCATCCATTACAAATTACAGGAATAACAGTAGATTTTCAAGTGAAAAAAACTGAAATAGCCATTATCGTTGAAGTTAAGACCATTGGACAAACAGGTGTAGAGATGGAAGCTCTCACTGGAGTGAGCACAGGACTTTTAACAATATGGGATATGGTTAAATCTGTTGAAAAAGATGATGATGGTCAATATCCTAATACAATAATTACTGACATTCAAGTTTTAAATAAAATAAAAGAATAATGGTTATAATTTGATTTTAAACCATAAAATTACTTAAATACAGCAAGATTTAGCTATCGTTGATGTGAGGAAAATTAATGAATAAGATACCAGAACAAATAAAAGAAGTTATAAATGATTCATATCCATATATTAAACAATTAAATCCTGCTCAAAAGGCAGTTATTGATTCTGGATATTTAGAAGATGATTCTAATTATATAATAGCTATTCCTACTGCAAGTGGAAAGACAGTACTAGGGGTTATGGCGGCTTTACAGTCGATACTTAAAGGAGGTAAAGCTATTTATACGGCTCCCTTAATTTCAATTCAGAATGAAAAAATAGCTGAATTTAAGAAATTTGAAAAACATGGAATTAAAGTTGGTAGGCACCCCTCTTCAAATGACCTGTCTGTTATGGTTTTTGAATCTTTCGATGGTTTAACTCGCTTTTCATGGGATAGTTTAAAGGAGGTTGACACCCTCATAATCGATGAATTTCACATGATAGGTGAGTTTACAAGAGGACCCACTTTGGAGTGTGCAATTACACGAGCTAAAATTATTAATCCTTCCATTAAAATAGTGGCTTTATCGGCAACCTTAAATAATATGGATGAAATTAAGAGTTGGTTAAATGCCAAAGTTGTTGAAGATGATTACAGACCAGTTCCATTAAATAAGGAAGTTTTAAATACAGAAATGTTTGATAGTCAAAATAAAAACGATGCTGTGGTTAAAGTTGTTGAAAAGAGTTTTGGAGAAGATTCACAGTCCTTGGCTTTTGTATCTACAAGAAGATCCACCGAATCCTTGGCTGAGTACGTTGGAGAAAAGATAGGTAAAAAATTGAATGACGATGAGAGGAAAAAATTTAAAAAAGTTTCTAATAAGATTTTAGATGTTCCCAAAGCTAAAGGTTCAAATCCAACCTCAACATGTTTAAGATTAAGTGAATGTTGTGGGAATGGAACTGCATTTCATCATGCTGGGATTTTTAATGAACAAAGGGAGATCGTTGAAGAGGAGTTTAGAGACGGTAATCTTTTAATGATATCTGCAACACCAAGTTTGATGTATGGAGTCAACTTACCTTCAAGATCGGTGGTGATTAGAGATTACACTCGATGGACTTCACAAGGATTACAGGCTATTCCTGTTTTTGATTATGAGCAAATGTCTGGAAGAGCTGGAAGACCTTTGTATGATGATGTAGGTTACTCATATTTAATAGCTAAGTCTTTAGATGAGGCATATGAACTTCAAGACAAGTACGTTAATGGAGATATAGAGGATACGACGTCAAAATTAATCGAAAATAAGGACGCTGTTTTAAGACAAATTATAGCTCAAATAGCATCTAACCTTTCTAAAAATATTGATGAAATTCAAGACTTCTTTAACAAAACGTTCTATGGATATCAAATGATGAACGATCCATATATGAAAGAATTTGCAGATATTGGCTTGAAGTATGAAATAGAAAATTCCATAGAATTTTTAATCGTTAACGGAATTATTCAACCGACTCCAAAAGGATTAAAAGTCACCAAGTTCGGTGATTTAATAGCTAAATCTAATTATAAAGTTGAAACAGCTGTTAAATTTAAGGAATATGGAAATAATTTAGATGATTTGGATTCAAATGATGTTATATATGCTCTTTCATCGACTCCTGATTTACCGTTGATCTCATTTAAAGGGAGAAGATCAAAAGATCCCGTTAGAGAAAAATTATCCTCCTATGGTTTATTTGCAACAAACGTTGGAAATCCTGAAGCAACAACAGTCTCTTTAATTGAATGGATCAATGAAAGAAATGAGTTTGAGATAGAAAACGCTTATCATGTTTACTCTGCTTCAACAAGACGTTCGGCTTATGATGCATCCATGTTGGTTAAATTCTTTAAAGATATTTTGGAGATAAATGGACATTATGGCTATTCACAGCAGTTAGATATTCTATCAGCACGACTTTACTATGGGATAAAAGAAGATTTAATCCAGTTGATCATTGGTATAAAACATTTAGGAAGAAAAAAGGCGAGAACTCTTATTGAAACACTTGGCGATGATCTTAGACCATACACAGAAAAGGATTTTGAGAAAATAGAAGGGATAGGACCAAAACTATCTAAAAGGATAAAAGATTATGTGAATTAAAACTTGTTTTAAGTTAGTTTAAGTTAGAAAATTTTTATTTTCTTTATTTTTAATTTTAAGATGTTGGCCCTTTTATTTACTGATAATTTTGTAGTAGTATGAATATGTTAATAATTCCTTTAAAGATCATGGAGAACCACCTTAATCCGTACTATTATTCATGGATAAAATAGTATAT
>JAITEE010000052.1 GCA_031282205.1 Candidatus Methanovirga aequatorialis
CGATCTCAGAATCATGACTTTTCCTGATAATATCTATTATTTCATCTATTGTAATATGTTTGATGAGAATTTTCTGACTTTTAGGTACTTTCATAATATTTGGAGCATGATATGCTTTATTTATAATAAGTTATTTATAAACTTTACCATAATCACTATAATTAAATATTTATTTTTAAAGATTCTAAACAATGACATGTACATCAATTCTAAAAAATGTTATTTTTTCCACATGATTATTGACTTTTACACATATGAATGATTTTATAATTATTGTAACATTATAAATAATATTATTAATGAGATTCGTGCGAGGATGTTGACCCTTTTATTCTGAGCAGACTAAAAAAAAATGATTATGAAAGACTTGAAAAAATATGTAGAAAAGCCTAAAATGTCGAAAAAGTATGAAAGACCAATAAAAAGAAACTTGGAGAAATATTAGAAATAGTTTATAAAGAGCTTTTAAAGCCATTAGAAAGCATATTTATTTTTCTCGAAGTATAGGAGAGATTTAGGAAACGGAGTTTCCGTTTTTAAAAGTTTGTATCAATAATCTAAATCTCTTAAGTTTATTTTATATTCACCTAAGTTACCACCGAAGTTTCCAGCATCGATGGTTAAAACACCAGGTATTGAACAAGCAGATTTAATACCTTCAGTCATTGCTTTTTTAACGGATATTTCATCTACTCCATCGATGACAATCTCATAGATTCCATTAACATCGGTATCGATTTCAGATTCTTTAACTTCCTCTTTTAAGCTAACACACATTTTTTCGTTCGTAGAAGCATTTAAGAAGTTATATTCGTTGCAACCTACTTTAGAGCCAGATGCAACAACACCACCAGGGAATGGGGTGATAACACCAGGAACGTTAGCGATAGCATCAACAGCAGCTTGAGCACCTACAAGAGCGGACATTTTACTATCACCCATCACAAAGAAGTTTCCTCCAGCAACACCATCTTTTATACCAAATTCAGATTCAACTAAAAAGTCTCCAGACATTATAGGTATGGAATGAATTTTCCTACCAGCTATCTCTAGTTCTTTCTCATATCCATCACCAAAAAACTTTAATTTAAATCCAACTTTAAGAAATTCATCTTCATTATCAAGAGCATTGAAAACAGCTGTTGTAGGAGCGGTTAATATTCCCATTCCAATTCTTTCTAAAAGTTCATGTTCTAATTTCTTTTTAGTTGAGTTACAAATCATTATTGTAAATCCTGGTCTTCCATCAGGAGTCCTCAATGGAGAAACATAACCATCAATTCCAGCTTCAGCTGGACATCCAATTACAGATGTTGCATAACCAGTAGCTTCGGTTACTGCAGTTAAAGCTAATTTTTTCGTGGCTGCAGTTACAAGTATTCTTGAGACTTTAATTCCAAATGCTTCAGCGTAGGTATCTTTTATTTCTACATCGTTAATTTGCATAAATTCACCATCTTGTACATTAATTTTTATTAATCATAATTTTTGTATTCATTGTCATATTAAAGTTTTCTATTTGGTTTTTAAAAAATAAGTTTTTTTAATGATAAAAACGATCGTTTATTACTAAAAATAAGAGAATAATTAATTAATGGTTGTAAAGTATAATAATCTATTCGTCGTCTTTTAAAGTTTTATATTTTGATTTATCATCAAAAATGTCCCCAATATCTGGATTGTTACTAAATTCTTCAATAATCTTAGAATCAGCACTTTTATACTCATTTGTAATCTTATCTGATGAATAGCCATAGTATGGTAGCAGAAGAAGACCAACAAATATAGGTAACCAAAATGAAATACCTCGTTCGATTATTGTGACCGCTGCACTAACTTCATTGGGTACTCCAGCAGAAGCAAATAATCCCATCATCATAAGTTCAACAGCACCTAAACCACCAGGAAGTAATGGAATCATACCAACCAATGTGGAAATAATGAACACCTCTGCAATGACAAATGGATTAATACCATTTCCAAATGCAAGGAAAATAATGTACATTCTAAATATTTCAAAGAACCAAATGAAGAAAGACAAGGGTAAAGCCTTATAAAGAATAACTTTATCTTTAAGCATCACCTTCATGGTGTCTTGAAAACCATTGATAGCCCTTATAACTTTTTTCTCTAACTTTTCCTGATCTTTCTTATAAAACTTTCTGACTATTCTTAAAACGAGAACCATGATCTTCTCTGCAAATTTTCTATTTATAGACATGTAGATTATTGCAATAAATGCGACCGTTATTAATACTACCGCCAAAACCATGATTGCAATGTATTCTTCATTTAGATGGAAAAATCGAATTAGTGTTGCAATGGTTATAATGGCTAAAATCAGAAAAGGAATAGTGTCTAAAGCTCTATCAGCAATAGTAGTTGCAAATGCAGATTCAAAAGGTTTCCCTGTTTTTGAAGAGAGAATGTACGCTCTAACTGGCTCTCCACCACCATTACTGCTGGGAGTGATATTGTTAATAGCCAGTCCAATTATGATCATAGGTACGAGTTTGATAGATTTAATATCAATAGTAGCTATTTTATTAATTATATGCCATCTAATAGCAAAAAGGAAAAATGATGCTATTTGAACCATAAGAGCAGCTAAAACATATTTAAAATCAGCTATTTTTAGTTTTTCTATTAATTCATCAAAACCTACAAAATAAACCATAATTCCCATTACTACTATTCCAAATAAGAAAAATAAACCTGTTTTATGTTTCATGACTACCAATTACACTTTCATTTGGAAAATTAAATTATTTTATTTAAATAATCTCTAATTTTAAATGTATTACTTATTAGTATGAAATTTATTTTATATAAACATAATCAATCTGCTAAACTAAGGTTGTTATTAAATTTAAAAAGTGATCGTAGACAACGTCCAAGGTTAAGAAAAATCTCTACAAACATGAAACAAAATGTGTAGATATAAACATTATTAAATCTTTGATCTTGTATTAGTTTCATGAGACAGAAATCCAACGCTGTCAAGTTAAATTTTTTATTTTCCATTGAGGTGGTATTTTGTATTTTTTGCTTTTGTTAGTCTTTGAAATTTTCTGTTAGGTTTTATTTGGACTAAATTCTTCTTTATTTTCTCTTTTAGTTTCTTAAATCATATTTTGATTTTTATATTAAATGATTTTATGTAGGATATATGTCATAGTGTGCATTTTTTAACATGGTTTCTTTAACTTAATTATATGATCTCATCATACTTAACATGATTTCTACAAAGCCAAAATATTACTTCTATTTCAAAAAAGGTTAACTAAATCAATAACATATATAAAAATAAAATATTATAACATTAAATTTAATTTATAACAATCGAGAGTGTAAAAAGTGTGGAGTTTTTTAAAAATCAACAATTTACTTA
Source organism: Candidatus Methanovirga aequatorialis (assembly GCA_031282205.1). GTDB lineage: Archaea > Methanobacteriota > Methanobacteria > Methanobacteriales > Methanobacteriaceae > Methanovirga > Methanovirga aequatorialis. The sequence continues at coordinate 3,392 of JAITEE010000052.1, forward strand.
TAAAGAAAATGTGAAAAATTGAAAAAACTCCACAAAATTTTACAATCTCTTTTAAACTTTTCAAAATAAATAATTAATATTAAACTTGATAACATGGCGAAATATGGGCGAACATGGTGGGGAGAAAAATGGTTAGGTGCCTTAAAAGGCATAGATCATAGTAACAGACTGCCTAGAGGTAGGACATATGCAAACACAGGAAAAATTCATGACATCCGATTCAATGATAACATAATCACTGGAAAAGTAAAAGGTAACTATGCGAAGTATTACAAAGTCACAGTAATGACAAAATCATTTACTCAAGATGAAAAGGAAATGATAATAGAAGTAATCAACAATCACCCATCAATACTATCAGCACTATTAAATAAAAAGCTACCAGAAGAACTATACCACGAGTTATCAAAAATTGGAATAAATATATTCCCCAAATCTTGGAAAGAAATTAATGCTGACTGTAATTGTCCAGACTACGCTATGCCCTGTAAACACATAGCGGGATTAATCTACATGATAAGTGTGGAGATAGATAAAAATCCATTCAAAGTTTTTGAAATAAGAGGCTGTGATTTAATAAGTATGATTGACCATTTAGATGATATTGAAGACAACAAGGTCAGGAAAATCAAAAATATAAATGAAATTCTAATTGAAAACAAAAGAGTTGAAGAAGATATCTCGACTGTAGAAGGAGAGATTTCAACTGAAAAATTAAATAAAATTGATTTTTCAAAAATAACTGATTTATCCAACCAAACCTTTGCCATGCTAAAAGAGAACCCTATATTTTATGATAAAGATTTTAAAAATATATTAGAACGAGTTTATAGTTCACTGGCAAATTATACAAAGAAATATTGTAGTCCTAACTATTTCAATGAAGATTATTATATGGATAACATCGTCTTAAAAACTAAGATAAAAGAACTCTCAAAACTAAATAAATTAAAAGATGAAAGTAATGATGAATGGAAAGACAGGTACTATCAAAACAAATGGGACAAGCCTCTACAATGGGAAACTTTCAACATAGCAATTGATGGAAATTATAAAATATGTAACATCCATTAATAAAAATAAAAGTATTAATACAACTGAAACATCAACCAATAAAAACAAAACACCATTTACTGAAGAAAATCATGAAAATTTAAATCAAATATTGATTGGCTTCCTATTAGAACTTTATCAAAGTAATATTCATAAATACAATTATAATATACAATATTTACAATTATTAATTCAATTTGCAATAAGACTTATTGAAAACAAATCAATAGTGCCTGAGCTTCTAGAAGTCGATAATAATCATTTCATCATAAGATGGATTCCTTGCTTATTTGATAAAGACATAAATGGAATATGTGAAGATTTATATGAATTATGTCCTAAAAACTTGATTATTTACTATGAAGAAGGAAAAGAACTAGAAACTGAAGAACAAGTGAAAATAGCTATTAGTCTGATAATTTCAGGAATATTTTCAGGTTATGTTAAATTAGGCATGGCACAATATCTTGAAAGACAAGTTGACAGCTCTATTTTCCAGTTATTTTTCAAAGGAACTCCTCAAAACTTCAAAAAATATGAAACCAGAGGTTATGAATTCTTAATTGATCAGTGGCTTTCTAACTTATATATTGGAAAAAGAGACTACAATCTTTACTTAAGCATCAATGAAAATAATGAAAGGTTTAATATAAACTTAAAGGCAAGTATTGATGATAATCCACCAGAACCAGTTTACAAGATCATCTCTGATAAAAAAAACTATAAAATCATCGATAAAAAACTACAGCTATTATCCGATATATATTTAATACAGGATTACTTACCAGAAATAGCTAAATCAGTTGATTTAAAAGAACCAATTGAATTTAATCTATATGAATTCTCTTCATTTTTCATTAACATGATCCCACTGTTAGAGATAATGGGAATATCGATAATACTTCCAAAATCATTGCAAAAAGTTTTTAAACCAAAACTCACCCTTAATATTGAATCAAAAAAATCTGGTGTAAATGAAAAAGCATATCTTTCACTTCATGAACTTGTTAGCTTTAACTGGGAACTTGCAATAGGAGATAATAAAATAACAAAAGGTGAATTTAAAAAGCTTTTGAAAAAATCTGAGGGCTTGGTTAAATTAGCTAATCAATATGTTATTTTAGATAAAAAAGAAATAAAATCATTGTTTAAAAGATTAGATAAAATTTCAGATGAATTAAATCAAACTGACTTAATGCAGGCAATATTAAGTGGAGAATTTGAAGAGGTAGAAGTTAACATTGACGACGAGCTTCAAGCAATTGTCGAAAAAATTACAAAACCAAGTAAAATACCTATTCCAAATAATTTAAATGCTGATTTAAGAGCCTATCAAGAGAGAGGTTTTTCATGGTTAGCTCAAAATGTTAATTTAGGATTTGGAAGTATATTAGCTGATGATATGGGACTTGGAAAAACTATACAAGTGTTAACTCTCATTTTACATTTAAAAAATCAGAACAAACTCAAAAAGAAAGTCCTTGTAGTTGCACCAACTAGCTTACTATTCAACTGGAAAAGAGAAATTGAAAAATTCACACCTACACTTAATTCATTCATATACCATGGACAGAACAGGAAAATCCCCAAAGAAGACTGTGACATCATCATAACTTCTTATGGAATGATAAGGCGTGATGAAAAGAAGTTCAGAAAAGAAAGATGGTTGTTATTAGTTGTTGATGAAGCTCAAAATATTAAAAATCCACTTACAAAGCAAACTAAGGCAATAAAATCCATTAAATCTGATAATAAAATTGCATTAAGTGGAACACCCGTTGAAAACAGACTTGCTGATTATTGGAGCATATTTGATTTCACAAACAAACACTATTTAAGTACAGCTAAAAAATTCACGAAAAGATTCGTGGTTCCTATTGAAAAAGAAAGGGATAAAAATGCTCTTGACACTTTTAAAATGATTACAAAACCATTTATCCTACGAAGATTGAAAAGTGACAAGAAGATAATAGCTGATCTGCCTGATAAGATTGTAAACGACGTTTATTGTAATCTAACTCCAAATCAAACTGCACTGTATCAAGAGATGGTTGATTCAGTCATGGATGAAATTGAAAACAGTGAAGGAATCGATAGAAAAGGACTTATATTCAAGCTAATAAATGCCTTAAAACAGATCTGTAATCATCCAAATCAATTTACAAAAAGTAAAAAGGATTTAACTATCAATGACTCTGGAAAAATGGAAGTTCTCATCAATATCCTTGAAACAATAAATGAAAACAATGAAAAAGTATTGATATTCACCCAATATGTTGAAATGGGAAATATAATCAAGAATCTATTTGAAGACAAGTTCTATACAGAAGTAATGTTTTTACATGGATCATTATCAAGGAAAAAGAGAGATGAAATGGTTGATGACTTCCAAAATAATTCACAGAAAAAAATTTTTATAGTCTCCCTAAAAGCTGGAGGAACTGGACTGAATCTAACTGCAGCAAAGAATGTTATACACTACGATTTGTGGTGGAATCCTGCAGTAGAGAATCAAGCTACAGATCGAGCTTATAGAATAGGGCAAAAAGATAATGTAATGGTCTATAGGTTCATAACCACAGGAACTTTCGAAGAAAAGATCAATGATATGATAAAAGCTAAAGAAGAACTTGCAGAAGTTACTGTAGGAACAGGTGAAAACTTCATAACAGAGATGAACAACAATGATTTGAAAGAAATGTTGAGATTGAGAAATTGAGACTGTCAAAAAATTGGTTTTTTAATTTATGTTGGTTTTTTCACATCACTAAATTATATTGATTCGCCAATGCTGTCAAGTTATAATGATTTTGGTAAAGTTTGTCAATTATAAAATATCAATATCCAATATAATCTATTTAAATTTAATTTAGATAATTTTTATAAGAAATAATTAGATTAATAATTTATAAACATTACCATTATCACTAT
>JAITEE010000071.1 GCA_031282205.1 Candidatus Methanovirga aequatorialis
TATTAATGAAATTCAATATTTATTAAAAATTATTTATTTTGAATTTAAATCATAATTAAAAAATTTAAAAAAATCTGAAAATTTTAAAATATTGGGTTTATAAAAATCTTCGTCATATAAAAGTATCATGAAATTTAAATTGTCATAACAATAGGCATGAAAGTTAAGTTTGCAAGCTTTGAACCTTATAAAACATTTTAATTTTTTTAAAATAACCATTTGATATTAGCTTATTTTATTAAATAGATATTTTTTTATACATATTTTATTAAAATAGCTATTTTAATTTATAAAATCTTAAATAGATAATTTTCATGAGAGTTAAAACAATTTGATCTCTTGCAAACTTTAGTTAAAAGCCTATAACTCAAAGTTTTGGGGGATCTTTCGATTGATGATTTATTAATATGGTTATTGAGAGGTCTATTGGAAGTAATTTTCCCTTAAATGTTTTTTAGAGTTGTTTTGGGAACACAAATTTTTTGGGAGGGAGATTAATCACTGGAAAGTATCGTTGTACAATATGTAGAATTGTTTTGCTGTTCTACCACTTTTTGAACCTCCTCGCAAAGAAGAGAACTTTTTAGCTTCTACATGCAATTTTTCTCTTTTATTGTCAGATATATGTGGAAAATAAGAATCTACAATTCTTAAATAGTCGTTAATATTCCCTTGATAGAATGGGATCCATAGTCCGAATCTATCAGCGAGTGAAATCTTTTCCTCAACATTGTCACTATAATGAATTTCACCATTATCAACGATGGTTTCATCGTTATCAGAGAAGTACTCTGGAATTAGATGTCTTCTGTTGGATGTAGCGTAGATTAAAATGTTTTTAGGAGGGAGTTCAATTGATCCTTCAATAATGCTTTTAATACCATTGTAACTTGAATCACATAAATCAAAGGATAGATCATCTGAGAAGACTATGAATTTATATGGTAACTTTTTAATTTCATCACCGATGTCTACTAAAGCACCTAAATCATCTTTAAAAAATTCAATCAGTCTTAATCCATCATTGAAAAAATGATTTAAAATTGCCTTAATTAATGAAGATTTTCCTGTTCCTTTTGATCCCCACATTAAAGCATGAGAAGCAGGCTCACCTTTAATAAATTTTTCAGTATTTTCAAGAAGAATTTTTTTTTGATGGTCTATGTTTAATAAATTATCAAGTGCAATAGGGTCTGTTTCAAAAACAGGTTTTAAACTGTCATTTTTAGCTCGATAAATGGCTGCAGGGGTTTTTTTCCAATCGATCATCCTCTATTCCTCTGTGCATTAAAACTCAATAGGGACACTATTTTTTTGATTTTCCAACGTTTATAACATCGGTTAAAATAGCTGATGCAGTTTCAAGAGATCCTGCTCCTTTTCCAACGACGGTTACATTCCCTGCTAAATCTGTTTTTAATGTTGCCATGTTCAACGTGCCTTCAACGGAATAAGGACTATTTTTCTTAACTAAACGCGGTGCAACTTTAAGATTATCTTTTGAAATCTCGGCTATTAATTTTATAAGATAACCTTCCTTTTTAGCAAGTTTAATAGCTTCAGAACTAATATTAGAAATGCCTTCAATCTCGATATCATCATAAACACAATCTATATCTAAAATAGAGTTTGCCAATATAACCGCTTTACATGCAGCGTCTATACCTTCAACATCCTGTGTTGGATCGGTTTCAGCTATTCCAAGAGCTTGAGATTCTTCAAGGGTGTCTTTATATGATGATCCTTCTGTGGTCATTCTTGAAAGAATAAAATTTGTCGTACCATTTAAAATTCCAGCTATGGATTCAATTTTGGAACTTGGTAACGTGTTTTTTGAAAAGTTAATTATTGGCATGGCTCCACCAACGGACGCTTCAAATTTAAACTTCACATTATTTCCCTTTGCTTTGTCGATTAGCTCCTTAAAGAATAATGCCAAATGACCTTTGTTAGATGTGACAACATCCTTTTTATCAGTGATTGCTTTTAAAGTTAACGATTTAGCAGGTTCTCCAGTTTTTATGTTGGTTGGTGTTGCCTCTACTAAACAATCGTAATCAACAACATTTAAAAGTTCAATTCCTTGAATGTTACCCTCTCCATATTTAGGATAGTTGGAAACTTTATTCGTTTTTGATTTTGTATCGATGAGTAATTCTTCATCTAAACCATCTTGATTAATGGCCGATCCAGAAGAATCTGAAACACCTACAATTTTTAAGTCTATGTTAAACTTATTTCTTATATTCTCTTTTTTTAGAGATATTGCTTTGGCTACTCCTTGTCCTACTGCTCCAAACCCTATTAAACAAATTTTCATATAATCACTACAAACATAAAATTTTTAAAATTTAAAAATACAAAAAATTTGGTCTTGAACTATGATTTACACCTTAAAACAAGCTTCATACCTCATTGACCATTAACAATGATTTTTTATTGGCTATTTCTTGAATTTTAGCAAAAATAGTATTCTTCATTCCAAAATCAGACTCGATAACTAACATTGCAGATGACTCATCTTCATCAGATAATTTAATTTCTAAGTTAACAATGGACGTTCCTTCAAGTTCATTTATTTTATCCATTGTGTTTCTAATGTCAGTATCAATCACATTCCCAATTAAGATGGTTCTTAACTTTTCTTTTGAAACAACACCATTTATTTCTAAAATTGTTATGTTCATTTCCTTTAACTTTTCAATACATTGGATTAAATTTTCTTGTTCTCCTTCTAAGGTTATTTGAACTGGTATCATATCATCATCATTCTTATCATCTCTTTTATGAATGACCGTGACTAAGTTAGCTCCAAATCCACCTATCGGAGATAAGACATTAACCAATTGACCAGGAATATCTAAAAGTTCTAAGATTAAATCTACTCTCATTTTTTACCTCTTTAACTTGGCATAAAGTTCTAATTTACCCAATCTGCTTTTTTAACTGTTATATTACCTTCTTTATTGGTTTTGGCATTTTTTAAGATTTTTTCTGGATCATGAACATGGGCAACATCTTCTCTAGTTAGATTCACATTGTCTGTGATGTAATGAGTTTCTTCAAGACTATCAATAGACTTTAATGTTTTTGAAAATTGTTTAAGTATTTCTTCTCCTTCTTTTTCTATTTTCATTATAAAAACTCCATTAACTTATTTAAAAATATAACATACTGCTTCAAATAATCTTTAATCTTTATTTATAATTTCTTGATTTTTTATTATATAAAATTGAACGTCCATACTAAAAATTATTTTAATAATGTTCAATTTAAGTTTATTATTGATAGGAAATCATAATATAAACATTACAGCTTTAAGTGACTATTTGATTATTTTGTTTAATATATATTCATGGATCATTTGATTTGTAATATTGTTTATTGGTCTTATTAAAAAATAGTACTGCATCTAATGATATGGTTGTTTAATTTAATAATCAATTGAATAGGCTTATCTTAAAAGATATGACGATTAAATTAAAATAATAAAAAAAATAGACTTTTAACAATTAAAACCAATAAACAATCCTTGATTAATTTTTATAGGAGTTTTTAGTTTATATCGGGTACAAGTCTACATGTAACCTTTGTGTTGGTTGTGACACGTACTTTTTCGTGGGGTAACGTCTTCAGAAGAAGGTCATGAAATATTGACGTTGTTTAATAGAATCGATGGCGTTAATAATAAAAAAAAGATTAAAAACCTAAGATTTAATCTGTTATCTTAAGCTTTATTCATGTTTTAAAGTTTATCCTATTACGAGTTTTAGGAGAGATTTAGTTTATGTTAACACCATCAGGGGTTGATGATTTTAAAAGATTTGAAACGTCATCATCTGTTAAATCGTAATGGTAAAAGCTCGCATAGAATTCTTTAACCTCTTTTTTAAGATCTAAGTCCTTATTCTGTTCACCATAGACAACCTTCAAAGTCCATGGAATACCGATGATCATGTTAGAACCTGGTGGCATATCAAACCAATTGAATGGATCGTTTGGAGTTAAATAAACTTGCTTATTTTTAACGGCATTTATGGTACTCCATTGAGGGTTTGTGTAAACGTTTTTAAAGAAATTTTCATTGTTCGTTATTATAATCTCTGGATTCCATTGACTTACTTGTTCGATAGAAATTTGAGTTGTCTGAGTACTTAGGTCGATGTCGACCACATTTTTAGCACCGATAATGTCTAAAACTTGTGCATGTTCACTTCCAGGTGGAGATGTGGTTAATCCATCTTCACTTTGTGCATAGTAGACTTTTTTAGGATTATTTTTTGTGAGGTCTTTAGTTTTTCCTCCTAACGTTAAGTATCTATTCAAGGCTTCTTTAAGTTTATTGGCTGATGATTCAGAGTGCAATACTTTACCTAAGAAATCATAAGTTTTGTTAAGGTTGGTTAAGTTGGCTGTTTCTGGAACAGCGACAACTGGAATTGGTGAAAATTTGTTTAATATTAATTCTAAATCGTTATCTACTACTTTACCATCTCTAACACGTGGACTGTCTATTATGAAAGATGGGTGTAGGGATAGTAGTGCTTCATCATTACCAGCTTTTTTTCCATGCCAGGCACCAATGACGGGAAGTTGCCTATACTTGTCCTGAACATATTTAGTACCGTTATCAAAGGTACTACTGAGAGCAGCAAGTTTATCTGGAGCGATCATGTATATTAGTGATGTAAGTGGACTTGATGTTGATACTATTCTATCAGGATTTGAAGGAATTGTCACATTTCTTCCTACCATATCTTCGACTGTCACATTACCATTAGATGGTACTAATGGATTTATTGCAAAGAATCCAACAGCAGCTATTAGTATAACTCCTATTGCAATAATAATAATGTTCTGCTTTTTCATTTTTTTTTCATCTCTATTTTTTTTTTCATGGTGTCTCCCAAAACTTTTAATAAATTAAGGGAGACGACTTATTATTTTATTTATTTGTTCATTATAAATACTCGATATGTAGACATGAGTTAATATTTGTATATATTGTTAGGTTTGTTGTTACTGAATGTGCAAGCACCTGTATCTATTGCTTTATTCGTGGCTATTGCACCACCATTACTTGCAGTGTTACTAGTGAAACCACTTGATCCAATACTGGTACTCCATGAGTCAAAGTTGTTTATAGCTCCACCCAAACTACCAGCTTTACAATACGTGAAACTGGAACCTATGATGGTTAATGTGCTTGAATATGAGTCAATAGCTCCTCCAGATTGCTTTGCTTCGTTGTTGTTGAAGTTACAGTTCTCTATTCTCAAAGTACCTCCCCAGTTTTCTATTGTACCACCGTTGGTTGCAATTTTATTGTTTGTGAAGTTACAATTAGATAACCTAGCATCACCTAAATAATTGCTTATACCTGCTCCGTTGAATGCTTGTCCATTGTTGAAAGTGGAGTCTGATACTGTGATGGAATGTTCATAGTTCCATATAGCTCCACCACCACCAGTGGCTTTATTGGCATCGAAGTGTGATCCTTGAACATTTAATGAACCATAGTTATTTATGGCTCCACCGTCACGACCGTTTGCAAAGTTGTTTACAAAGCTAGTGTTTCTAACACTAAGACTATCACTATTATAAACTGCTCCACCATCGGCATCTTTAAGACCGTTGTTATAAGCAGTATTACTATTGAATTTACCGTCTGTAATGATTAGTGTACCGTTGTTATCGATGGCACCTCCTCTTGAGGCGTTGTTGTTTGTAAACTCACAACCGTTAATGATAGCATGGGCATTACTCTGTAGGCTTAATCCTCCTTCACCATTGTTTATGATTTTGGAGTTATCCATATTAACACTGGATCCAGATAGGAGTACGATTGCTCTGTTTTTATCGTTATCAATTGTGGAACCTGAAATCATAGTACTAGAACCTCCAGTACTGACGATGGCTCCTCCACCTACTTGATTGCCTATAGCGTTGTATCTGATACTACAATTTTTTAAAGTTGAATTAGTAAGATTTGCAAATCCAGTGTTGAATAAGACGGCACCGCCTAACAACTCAGGATCATCATCAAAACTTTTAGTGGCAACGGATTTAGTGTATTCGGAGTTGATTGATGTGAAGTTTCCGCTGTTCCATATTATTCCACCATTTTTGTAGGCGGTATTTTTGTAGATATTGGTATCTGAAATTGTGAAGTTACCCTCGTTGTAGAAAACACCACCGTTAGTCCAGCTTGTCATGTTAGTACATTCAGACTGGGATACTGTGCAGGTTCCATAGTTGGCTATCACACCACCACTATTTCGAGCTTCGTTACTTGATAGGAATGATGACGTGATCTTACAGCTACCTGTATTGTAGATGGCTCCACCATAACCAGTATCACCATAACTTTTATCCGCATGATTACCTGATATGTTACAGTTTGTAATCTCTAATTCACCTGCATTGTTAATACAGGCACCATTATCAATAACATAGCCATTGAATAGGGCTATTTTTTCGATGTGAACTTTGGAGTTTTCATCGATGTTGAAGATTCTATTTCTTTCACCACCATCAACAATGGCTCCATCACCTGTTGCCACGAATGTTACATCTTTACCAGCGATGTTTACATTGTGGTCACCAGCTCTTGAGTATCTACCAGGACTGAAGTAGATGGTTCCTTTTGCGGATATTTCATCGACTGCTTGTTGGATGGTTTTACCATCAGGACTGATGTTAATTGTGTCGTCTGCATTAATTGAACACATTAGACCAAAAAATGCTAAGATGACTAAAACACCTAAAAATTTTCTTATCTTCATCATTTATCACCTTTAATGATTAATATAAGAGAGATGGTCAAAACTAATTTTTTTTAAGAAAAAATTTTCTTATTTTCTAAATTAAAGCATTTTTAAAGCTTTTTAATTTTAAAATTTAGACTTTTGTCCACCTCTCATATAATTAAAAAAAAAATATAATGAATTTGAATGATAAAAGATAATCACTCTTCCATCAATTCAATTCTAAAAACTGATTTAAATACTTGATTTTTTATATCCATATTCTCCCCCCATTTTCATCGACTCCAGGAGATCTAAGACGAGGATCAGCTTTACTTATGCCAAAACCTCCTAAAAATTGGCCTTTATCGTTTTGTGCTGGTAAATATGCATTTACGGCTGTAACACCGACTTTACCATTTTTAGGCACATGAATTTGTACTCCATCTGCTGGTGCACCTTCATAATGGGCTGGTATAGTAAAACTTTCTTTTTCAGTTCCATCACCATAATAACTGGTGACAGTCACCTCTTCAGGGGCTCTATTAGAGGCAACTACAGATACACAGTCTTCTGGTATTGGTCTTGCGGTTGTTAAGCCTATTGCACTTGCTGCGAGTATTGTCACCATCACGATGCCTAATATTTTGTTTGTCTTCTTCATTTTTTTTCACCTCCTTTTCAATTATGTGGATATGAATTTTTATATTCTCCATATCCAATTAATATTATTTTACGTATTGATATATAAAGTTTTTGACTTTGATATTTGTGGATCTACTATCAACCGAATTTATGTATTCAGTTTTTAATACGTGTTTTTATTGTTTAAAAAGAATTTAATTAAATTAACATGTTTTAAATAGCTTTACTTTTTCGTTTACAGTTATTTTGTTTGATATGTGAAGTTTTAGAGAACAAATTATTTGATGTTACATGGTGATAGCTATATGAATTAGAATACTATCAACAAATATTTTCATCGCTTAAAATGGTTCTAACTTGTTTTTAATTGCAGTCGAAAACAAAACTTTTAGCAAGTAGCCCTCTTTTTTTTCAACTTCAATTTAGATTATTATTTTTTTTTAAGAAATAGACATTTTAAATGGTTTTTTTTTAAAAATATGAGTCGTGGCCAAAAATCAAATTTTTAAAGATTTTGCTAAATTTAATTCCAATATTTACTCTTTAAATTTTATTTAATCCATGAATTTGTCCTAATTATAAGAATATAGTTATAATAAAAATTTAAATTAAATTTTAACGTGATTTCAACGATTAAATTTAAAATAAAGAAATTTAAAATTTTAGTGAGGCGACTTTTGGCCACGACTCAATATTAAAAAAAAAAATGAATAAAAAGAGATTGCTATAAAGAAAATTTTAATAAATGTAGGTTGCTCAATAGTTGTTTATATCAGAATTTTTAAAACTTATTTCATGAAAAAGTATTAAAATAAACTTTAAATAAAAATTAAAAGGATATAATGCTTTTATATTAAAATTTAAATTAAATTATAGGTTTACATTCATTTTTAAACCATGATTTGCTAATTTAAAAATTTAATAAAGTTCAAAAGGTTGAATTATGGATGTCCTCAAATATCACTAGTGTCATGACAATTTAATTATTTCGATATTTTAGTGTTGTAGTAAATTGCAAAATTAAATTTTCATCATCCAAATATTTCATCATTTATAGTCATCTTTGAAAAGTTTATCAATTTATAAAATATCAATATCCAATATAATCTATTTAAATTTAATTTTAGATAATTTTATAAGAAATAATTAAATTAATAATTGATAAACA
>JAITEE010000084.1 GCA_031282205.1 Candidatus Methanovirga aequatorialis
AGCATAACCACGACAAGGAGGACGACAAAAAGTAACCTGGACATTCAAAACCATGTTAAGACAAATCAGCCGAGAAAGTGAATTAAAACTAGGATTCAACAACAAAATACTACTTAAAATCTAAACAACTCTATGGAAAAATTCCTAAAAATACAGATAAAAACCCTGAAAATCACGAATTACAAACCCAAAAATATAAAACCAAATAAATTCAAATAGAACCCGAAAACCAATAATAAAAAAAAGAATAAAACCACCAAAGTATAAAACCAAAAAACACTTAAAAACAAAGATACAAAATATACTTTACTAAATACTGACAATTATTACAACCTGTTATTGATGAATAAATCAATAAAAAAAATTCTATTGAGTGAAATCATGAACACGGAAGAAACCATGTTAAAATTTGAAAAAAGTTTAAATGTTGAATATTACACCTTAAAAAAGTTCGATTTTATCTCTGGTGAAACTTTAAGAGATTTGGTAGTGGAATATTTAACAATTGGAAAACCTGTTAAAAATGAAAAAGGAGAGATAACTAACGGAATAGTTTTTTTTCATGGTTCTGGTGGAAGTTGCACATCCATTAGAAGACTTCATGAAATAATCGGTGATAAAAGAGTACTGGGCACTGAACAATATTTCATAATCTCGATCACAGCTCTTGGTTCACCTAACTCTCACTCCCCTTCAAACAGTAACTTAAGAGCTAAATTCCCAAGTTATACAATTGAAGATATGGTAAACTTCCAAAAAAAGTTTTTAAATGAAAAATTCAGTATTAATCATCTTAAAGGATTAATTGGAAGTTCTATGGGTGGATTTGAAGCTTTAACTTGGGGTGTTCTATATCCTAACGATATGGACCTCATAATCTCCTTAGTTAGCAGTTATAAATATGCGGGTCACAAATATGCAATCGGTAAGATTGTAAACACAATAGTTGAGAGTGATCCAGAATATAAGGATGGAAGTTATAATTTGGCTTTAAAATCTATTGGTTTAGCAAATCAAGTGGCTTACCCTATTAGTCTTTCACTAAAACATTATAGAAATCTGAGCAATGAGGAGATTGATAACGATTTAAATGAGTTGATGTTGGATTTTGAAATGTACGATGGAAACGATGTTATTATGAGGAACAATGCCTTATTTTGTTATAATATAGAAAATGAGCTTGATAGAATAGTAGCTAAGACGTTGATAGTGGCCATTAATCAAGATCAATATTTTCCTCCTGACTTAGATGCGGTTCCAATGAGTGGAATGATAAAGAACTCCAAGTTGGTTAGGTATGACTCTGATTTTGGTCATCTTGGTACTGGTGAAATTTCTGAAATTGAAGATGAAGTAAGGGAATTTTTAAGCCAGAAATAAATAAAAATTAAACTATAATGTTTTTATTCCTTTAGGCATATTTTTGAAATATTCTTTAAATTTTTTCGGCCATTTTTCACTATTTAATCCATGTTGACTTATGAACGCTGCTGCCCATCTTTCCAAACCTACTCCACTACATCCAGACCATAACAACTTGTTATCTTGGGATTTCACATTAAACCCTTTAGTGTATTTATTTGCATTGATTGAAAGATTTTGTATTTCAATCCATTTATTGTTATAAGGAGTTAAAGCTTCATAATCAACAGTTCCAGCATCTTTCATATCAGATAAACCATGTTTTCCTTCTTGAGCCATAAACCAAGGAGTAACCCATGCAGTACGCCATTTAATTTCTAAAATATCTTCGAAAATATGATTATATTTTTTTTTAAGGTTTTCAGCCTGTTCTAATGTATCTTCTTTTGTACCAACCCATACTAACTCCAGTCTATGAAATTCGTCTACCCTTTCAATACCATGAATCCCTCCAGACTCATATCTATGACTAGTTCCAGAATGATCATATACTTTTAGAGGTAATTGATCACTGGCCAATGTTTCTCCTTGTAAAAATCCCCAAAAAGAAGGGCACTGAGCATAACACATGCCCCCTATAGGTACATCAATTTTTTCCTTGATTAAATCTACTGGAACTTCCTTGGTTATGTTATAAATGTTTTTCACATCTTCCCAATATTTAGGATCTCTTGTTTTCGGAGGACAAACATAATAAATTTCAGGATAGACTCCTTGTGCGTGACCACTTTTCATCCATACATCCCATGACACAAGTTTTGGAAAAATCATTTCAGTATATTTCAAAGGTTCTAAGAGTTCTTTTAAAACAATTTTTTCAAATGTTCGAAACAAATAAGTTGCTTCTGGTCCATAAATCCATTGTCCTCTATTATAACCTCTTTTTATCCACCCTTCATTCAACATTAATTCTGTAGGATCTTCATTAGATTCAAACTTTTTATCTTCACTTTCCCATAGTAGTTCCCAATGCTCATTTTTACCACCATAATCCTCTAATTTATTTTTTATAAGGGTAATAATACGATCAGGTATTCTTTTTTCAATTTCCGAAAATGTCAATTTTTGTTCAGTTTCTGTATCAAATACTATCTTAATATATCTATCATTCTCATAATCAATATTTTTAACGTAAGGCAAAGTTTCTATATCGACACCATTGTCTGCTTCAATTTTGATAATAAAGAAATTTATTAATACTTCTCGAATACCTATTTTAAATTTAAAACCAATAAAATTAGATAACTCTTTTTTTAACCGTATTAATGCTTCATTAGCCCTAACGATTTGGTTACTCTTTAAATGTATTGTTAACTTGTTGTCATTGATATTAAAATCCTCTATGGTAGATCCAACTTCATCATTTTTTGATAATATTTTATCGGTGTTATTATTAAAAAAGTTATCAAATACACTATATAAATCAGAAATTTCTTTTGTAAATATAAAACTTGCTCTTAAATCGAAATAAATCATTTGTTCACATCCTATTATTAGGAATATTCTTATCATTTTTTTAAAATTGAAAATTCTCTTTAACATAGTAAATATTAACTTTATATCATTTAAAATTTACTATCAAGGTGTCTGATTTTCATGAAAATTTCACGACTTCTTTAAAGGTATTTCCCCATAAATAACAATCAATCATGACACTTCATTAAAAGTACAAATCATATGTGAATGATTTTAAATTTAGGGTCTTAAAAATCGAAAGATTTAAATACTATCGGGATTGTATATTTAATTAGTGATTAAAATGAAAATCCCATTAAATCTTGATAAAAAAGACCCTATATGGATATTGTTTGGCAAAGTACTTAAAGTTATCGATTCTAAAACTTTTCAAGAAAAATTAGCTTGAAATGGCTTAAAAAAGATTGAAAGCCATCAAATAATGTTAAAAATGATATTATTATCAATATTTTTTAAATTAGAGCTGAATAATGTTTACAATCAAGTAGATAGTAAATCTAAGCTTCGTAAATTTCTTGGTATTGAAGACTTACCAAGAATAGAACAAATAAGAGAGATTTA
>JAITEE010000120.1:0-12500 GCA_031282205.1 Candidatus Methanovirga aequatorialis
AGCACCATGGGAACAACAGACACCAACTTAGCAAAAATAATGTTAAAGGTAGGAAACAATGGCGAAAAAAATTTAAAAGCACCCCATAAAATAACGTAATACAAAGGAGGATGAACATCTGCAGCTGTAGAATATAACATATCCTTAAACGACATGCTAATAAGCTGAAAAGTAAACGTTTCATCGTTCCATAGTGCTTGATTTAACCCCAATATCAACATGACTATTAACAAAGTTATACCTAAAATAAACAATCCAATACCTGTAACTTTCCTAGAAGTTAAATTCATTTTAAACACCAAGACGTCCGATTTTCATGAAAATTTAACAACCTCTTTAAAGGTACTTCCCTATAAAAAACAATCAATCATGACACTCCACTAAAAATACAAATTATTCACGAACAATTTTAAATTTAAGGTTTTAAAAATCGATAAAGTTTTAAAAATCGAAAATATTCAAATACTATCGGGATCTTATATTTAATTGGCGATTAAAATGAAAATCTCCTTAAATCCTGTATAAAAAAAGACCCTATAATGAATTATTGTTTAGCAAAGTACTTAAAGTTTATCGTATTCATAGAACTTTTCAAGAAAAATTAGCATGAAATGGCTTAAAAAAGATTGAAAACTATCAAATAATATTAAAATTAGTATTATTATCAACATTTTTCAAATTAAAGCTGATTAATGTTTAAAATCAAGTAAATAGTAATTTTAAGCTTCGTAAAATCTCTTGGTATTGAAAACTTGCCAAAGATAAAACAAATAAAAAAGATTTATTCAACGTAGTGAAGAATAAATACTTGGAATTAACTTTAAAAACATTGAATAAGATTTAATTCCAAAAAATAAGAAATATTAAAACCATAATAATATGATTCAGCTCCAATAACATTAGATTTGAAATTTAGTGGGAAGTTTATAAGTAAGCAAGTGTTTTACTGAAGACTATAAAAGAGCCTTTTGTGAGTGTTGGGCATTATGCTGGTTTTAAAATGACAATTACAATGGATCAGAAGACTTGTAAACCATTAGCCATATTAGTACATGAGGGATCACCGAATGATAGTAAATATATTTAATGAAATCTTATTTGAGCTTAAAAAAAGGAAAATTTTAAGAAAAAGGCAGTTAATTTTGTGTGTATAAAGGTTTTTACAGTGCCATGAACTATTTAACTGGTATAAATAAGTATAAAATTGTGCTTTTGATATTCCCTAAGAAGAAACCAAGTTTGGAAGTTCATAGATAAGATTCAAAACCCGTTAGATTATTTCGATATAAATAATCCTAAAAATCCAATTTACAAATCTTTAAGAGAGAAATTATTTGATTTATCTTAAATGGGAAGAGCTGACGAACAAGATGAAAAATCTTCAATTTTTCAAATTTTAAAAATGAGTTGGATTTAAAGGATATTCATGCCATATACGAAGAGATTTGTTTATAAGTATGTGTATTTGAATGTACTTTAGTAGGGATACTGATTTCCAAAGGTTACAAAGAAATTCAAGAAATTACAGGATTCGTTGATCACCAATAAATCAGACACATTGTTTAATGGTTATCAAATCATTTGTTGCAACAACCTCATGGAACTACAATTTTTTTCACCATTTTTTTACAATGTTATTGTTAAGTTATTTAATCCAATCGTGTTTCTATAATCTATGTCTTTAGCTATTTCTCGAATTATAGAAATTCCAAGTTTATTTTTTGAAGGGTTGTTTTCATTACCATATTCTATCGGGTTAAATGGTTTACCATCATCCCGAATTCTGAAAATAGCCCCATTTTTAGTTAAAAGAATCCTAATATCCATGTAGTGCTGTTTAAATGATGGGAAACCATGTTCTACAATATTTCCTGCCATTTCTTCTACACATAATGCGATTTTTTTAAGTTTGTCTTCACGATGAGGATACTTATCAATGAATGAATAAATCTTATTAGACAATTCCATAACTTGCTCCATATCATTTTCTATCGAAATTTCAAAACTATCTTTAATATTCTTTTCAAAACTATCCTCTAACATTAGAAAATCATTAACTTTTCTAGGCCATATTCCAGTTTTAATTCTTATTAAAACAATAAGACCAACCAAAGTAAAAGTTTCCCCTAAAAAGAAACAAATCCAAAGCCCGTCAGACCCCATTATTGGCGTTAAAACAGTGGCAAATAAAGATATTAATAAAAAACTATGTGCAAAACCTATATAATTCGCCATATAAGTATTATTTATAGAACTATAAAAATTTAAGAATATAACTCCAATTAATGAAGGAGGTAATGATAATGCAAACAATTGAAGAGAAAATGTTGCCGTAGGAAGAACCTCAGGGTTTTTACCAAAAAGACTAACTAAAAATGAGGAAAATATTATGACAAGTAATGAAAGAGGAACTATAATATACAAACCCCATTTAATTGATATTTTTAAAAGATCAGATAGTGAACGTCTATCTTCTTCACCATAAAAAATCCCACCAAGTAACATTGTTGTCATTCCAACCCCCATAGCTACTGCACTTAATAATTGATTTATAGTTGATTGAATAGACAAAGCACCCATCACTATTACTCCACCAACCCATAATGCAATACGATTAGTAACAATTGTTCTTGCCATTGTGAAAACTCTATTTAATGCTGTTGGCAGTCCTATTCTAATAATTTCAATAGCTTCTCTGAAATTATGTAGTTTAGATAAATGTAATGTATTTTTTTTAGTAAAAAAATGAGAACATAACACCAACACACCTAAAGTATAACTAATTGATGTTGCAATACCAATACCAAACATTCCTAAGTGGAATACAGTGACAAATAGAATATCTAAAGTTATATTAAAAATAGTTGAAATTGTGATTGAAAGCAATCCTAATTTAGGATTATTATCTAATCTAGTATATGAAAATAATACTTGGGATAAAATTAAAGAAGCTGTTCCTAATATCAATCCAAACATGAAATCAGAAGCTAATGGTGTTAAAGTCCCAGTAGCACCTAAAAGAACAGATAGATAGTCTACATAAAAAGGAGAAAATACAGTTATTATTATTGAAGTTATAATCCCAATTAAACAAGTCATAGTAAAACTATCATTAACTTTTCCTCTTTCTTCTCGCCCAATATAATTAGAAGATAATATTGTGCCTCCATTTCCAAAAACTGTTGCAAAAGCCATTATTAAAATAAAAATAGGAGTAACTATACCATAAGCAACCATACCTTCATTTTCCATGAAATTACCAACAATCAAACCGTCAATCACAATTCCTAAAGTAGCATTAATTAGTCCTATTATTGAAATAAACAAGTATAATTTAAAAGATTTTAAAATTAAATAATTATTCGTTAGTGTATTTTTAATTATAACACATCCTATTTAAATAATTTAAGTTATCATTGCAAATTCAATAGTATTGCATTGACGCTTATTTAAATTAAAATATTGAGCAATTTAATTACATAATGGATATAATCATATTAAAATTATTACAAAAACATTCAATATAACAGCTAATAAATTTATGTATTCCCTCAAGTATACGTGAACGTGATTTTATTTATATTCAATTTTTAATTAATATATATTTTGTGATTTAGCGAGGGTGTCAAAAAGTGTGGAGTCTTTCATGAAAACTCATGGTTTATATATAAAACAAGGTGTCAGATTTTCATGACCTTTTTGAAGGTATTTCCATATAAATGACCATTAATCATAACAACAAGTAAAAAGTACAAACTATATAATCATGTTTTTAGTTTTAGGGCCTTTAAAACCAAAAGATTCAAATATGTGATCCATATATTTAATTAGTGATTAAAATGAAGATCCCGTTAAATCCTGATAATAACGCCCCTATATGGATTATTGTTTAGTAAAGTACTTAAAGTTATCGATTATAGAAACTTTCAAGAAGAGTTAGCTCGAACGACTTAAAAAGGATTAATAACCATCAAATCATGTTAAAACTAATGTTATTATCTATATTTTTCAAATTAGAGTTAGCTAATGTTTATAATCAAGTGAATAGCAAATTTAAGTTTCGTGAATTCTTGGATATTAAAGACTTACCAGATCTAAACCAATTAAGAGAGATTTATTCCAGGTATAGTGAAGATAAATATCTTGAATTAACTCTAAAAACCTTAAATAAACTTAAATTTCAGAAAATAAGGAATATTAAATCTATAATACTGGATTCAAATTCAATAACATAGATTTAAAATTTGGTGGGAAGTTTTTAAGCAAGCAAAAATTACTTACAAAAGACTATAAAAGAGCATTTTTCACAAGTATTGGACATTATATAGGTTTTAAAATAACAATATCCATAGATAAGAAAACTTGCAGACCATTAACCTTATTAATTCATGAGGAATCACCTCATGATAGTAAAATATTTGATGATATGTTGTACAAACTTAAAAAAAGAAGAATTTTGAAAAAAGGACAGATAATTTTGACTGATAAAGGTTTTTACAGTACTTTAAATTATTTAATTGGCATAAATAAGTATAAAATCGTGCCTTTAATCTTTCCTAAGAAAAAACCAATTTTAACAGTCCTAAAAGATAAAATTCAGAATCTGTTAGACTATTTCGATGTAAATAATCCTAGAAACCCTATTTATAAAGCTTTAGGAGAGCAATTATTTGATTTGTTGCCTAAGTGGGAGGATTTCAGACGAAAAAGATGGAAAATTGAAGAATTTTTCAAATTCCTTGAAATAAATTGAATTTGAAGGATATTAACGCTTATACGAAGAGATCTGTTTATAAATATGTGTATTTTGAATGTATTTTTAATAGGGATACTGATTTCCAAAGGCTACAAAGAAATTCAAGACATTACAAAGCTCGTTGATCACCAATAAATCAGACACCTTGATATGAAAGGCTCAAAATAAATTTTGAAAAATGGAAAACCCCCACCACCATTTTTACAGTTCTGATTATAGTTTAAACCAAAAAGTTTTAAAAGCAACAATATTGAATTAATATCATGGTTAATAGAATCCAAAAAAAAAGTTAAAAAGCATGTTAAGAAAAGTAGGTTAACTAAATTAATTAATAAACATGATCAAAATCCAGATGTTTTAAAAAAAGACACTGTAAAAAATTCACATGATAGACTAAGATTTTTTGTGGATTTTTACATTCGACATTATTTCAATCTAAATAGTTATAATTGTATTTGTTTGGTTAAAACATCCATATATTTTTTGCAGTCGTGACTATGACACGTATATCAACTTTGGATGTGTCCAAAGTTCCGATGAAGTTATTAAAATTTATAAACTTAAAATCTATTTTCTTTTTCGTTTTGATACATGTACTTCAATAGCCAAAGGTTCTGGACAGGTATAATAGCAATCTCCACAGCCAGTACAGCCTTCACCTTTATATTTAACATAATTATATCCTAAGCTATTTAATTCATCGCATAATTCAATTGCATTTTCCCTACATCCAACAACACACCTTCCACATCCTTTACATTCATCTTTATGAATAATAGGATATGATTTTGAGTCTGCTGAACTTGTTTTTAATGACGATTTAATTTCACTCATGTACAGTACCATTTTATGACGTTTTACAAAAAGTAAATGGTATAACAGAAAATTTAGGATTACGAATTTTAGATATCGGCAAAGTCTTCAATAACTTTAAAAAAAAAAATATTGGATGAAAACAATTTAATATTTAAGTTCTACCTATATTTGAAAATCCAACATGACATCAAATAATAAATCAATTAGAAAATGAAGTTAGATGCCGTGGGCCGGACTTGAACCAGCGACATCTAGATCTTCAGTCTAGCGTTCTCCCAGCTGAACTACCACGGCTAATGGACCGGACGAGATTCGAACTCGTGATCACCTCCGTGTCAGGGAGGTATCATACCCCTAGACCACCGGTCCCATAATTTAGTTAGTTTTCTATTAAAATTTTAAGTCGTGAGGGAATGAAATCACTTTATTAAACTACTACACCTAATACTTGACGTAGAACTAAAACGGATCAAGTTAAACATTTTGATTTTTTATCATCTGAGGTATATAAAGTTTTCCAAAAAAAAGTTTTAAGTACGGTCTCTTAAGTATCGATGATAAGAATTTAAAAAAAAATGAAATAAAAAAAATCTGAAGACTGAATTTTAACACAAAAATAAAAAAATAATTGGCCTAAAACAAGGCCAATAGAAATAAAACCATTTATTTAACAGCTAATTTAATATCTTCAGCTTTTACAGTTTTTCTACCAGCATGTTTAGCAAAAGAAACAGCCTTTTTAGCTATGTCTTCACCACATTCTTCTAATGCATCTCTTAATACAACTTTTGCATCATCACTGATTCTTTGAGCACCGACATTTGTCAAGATACGACCGACTGGTGCGATTGGTAATTCACTCATTTTTTCACCTCCAAGTTACTATTGTAGTGCACCATATATAAAGGTTTCTATTTTTATTATCAAAACTTTATTAAAATTGGTATGGAATCTATGATTACAATAGATATCATATTATAAAAAATTAAAATATAACTCTACAAAAATCAAAGAAAAATATTATTAAAACAGTGAATTAGATGAAGAATACAACTTTAAAAAATTGAAATAATATCTCGTTTAAAATCGTTTATTTTAATTATAAAAATATAAAAACAAATAAAAATTAAATATTAAGAATATAAAAGTTAATAAAACTAAAAAAACAAATATAATATCTTATATGGTATTTTAAGTAATTTATATTGTATTATAACTAAAAATAAACACGATTAAATAATATCTATTCAAATAAATTCTTTAAATTCAATTAAAAATGTACATTCTAATCGATTTAAACGTTACTAAACCTTAAGTTGAATAAACCAACCACCATTTTGATATGAAAAGACTTTTAAAAAAACAAGTTAAGAATCGGTGCAAGAAAAGAAAATTTTTAATCGAGGTTTTTAAAAAGATTGATAGAAAATTTTAATAGTACAACACGACCAATATGATAACATGTTTGGAAATTGGAATATTGAAAAGAAAACTAAGGATATTTTAGAGGATAGTCTAGATGATCCTATCTCTAATGAAGACGCACTGTATTTAATGAATGTTAAAGGACGTGAAATTAACGCTTTAATTCTTGCCGCTGATTTGGTAAGGGAAAAAATAGTGGGAGATGAAGTGACCTACCTTAAAAATTGGAATATTAATTTCACAAATATTTGTTCAGGTACATGTGGATTTTGTGCTTTTAAAAGAAATAAAAATGATGAAGATGCTTTTTTCTTAAAAATAGATGAATTAGTCGATATAGCCAAAAGAGCGTATGATAATGGGGCTAAAGAATTCTGTATTCAAGGAGGACTCCATGAAGATGTTGATGTTTACTTTTACGAGGATATTTTGAAAGGAGTTAAAGAGGTGTGTCCCGATGTTCATATACATGCCTTTTCTCCAATGGAACTTTACTATGGATCTCAAAAAGCGGAGTTATCACTTGAAGAAGGTTTAAAAATTTTAAAAACAGCTGGTCTTGGAACAACACCTGGAACGGCCGCTGAAATATTGAACGATGATGTTAGAAAAATTATATGTCCAAACAAGATCAAC
This sequence comes from Candidatus Methanovirga aequatorialis, assembly GCA_031282205.1. GTDB lineage: Archaea > Methanobacteriota > Methanobacteria > Methanobacteriales > Methanobacteriaceae > Methanovirga > Methanovirga aequatorialis. The sequence continues at coordinate 7,634 of JAITEE010000120.1, forward strand.
ACCGAAGAGTGGATGGAAGTTATAAAAACAATACATAAATCAGGAATTAAAACAACAGCCACAATGATGTATGGGCATGTTGAATCATTAAAAAATAGAGTTGAACATTTAGATATAATCAGAAAGATTCAAAAAGAAACAGGAGGATTTACAGAGTTTGTACCTCTAACCTTTATGCATAAAAAAGCCCCAATATTTCTGAAAAGAAAATCAAACCCTGGAACCTCAGGAACTGAAGATCTAAAAGTTTATGCAATCTCAAGATTAATGTTCCATGATGATTTAAAGAATATCCAAACATCTTGGGTTAAATTAGGCTTTAAATTCAGCCAATTTTGTCTTTTAGCAGGTGCTAATGACTTAGGTGGAACGTTAGGTGAAGAAAACATATCTAAATCTGCAGGAGCATCATACGGCAGTAGAACAGATCATGACAATCTTAAACAACTTATTAAGAATATAGGAAGGGTTCCAGCCTTAAGAGACACCTTATATGAAAACATAAGTATCGTTTAGTCTATCCTGAATTTATAAACATCTAATCGTTATAGAAAGTTTTAATGTAAGAACTTAAATCTTTAATTTTAACTCTCTCTTGTTTTTCACTGTCCCTGTTTCTAACGGTGACACGATCATCATCTAAAGTTTCAAAATCAACGGTGATGGCCAATGGAATCCCAACTTCATCACTTCGAGCGTATCTTTTACCAATCGTTCCAGAACTTTCATACTCCACCGTAAAACCATCCAATCTTAAACTATCTTTAATGTCAATAGCCACTTCAATCAATTCATCTTTTTTAATCAATGGAAAAACACCTACCTTTATTGGGCTAATTGTTGGTGCAAATTTAAAGTAATCCTTAACTTTATCTTCACCATCCTCTTTTACAGTTATACTATTAAAAGAATGTAGTAATAAACCATAAACAATACGATCAACACCGAAAGAAGGTTCGATAATATGAGGAACTATCTTCTCCCCCTTAACTTCCTCTTCAAATTCTTCAAAGAATAAATCTCCCTCTTCAATACTGAATTTATTGGAGCAGGTAGCTATCTCATAAACACCATTAACTTCTAAATCTTCCTTAATTTTTAAAGGATCTTCATTTCTTAAAGCTTCTACCACTTGAGTTGAATTTTTTCTGAATTTTTTACCTATCTCCTTCATGTTTGGTTTTACAGCCATTTTTTTAATGGTTTTAGTTTCATCATTTTCAAGGTAGATATTTAAATCTTCATTGCTATGGCTGGTATGAGCTGAAAGATCATAGTCACCTCTATCGGCTATTCCTATAATTTCAACCCAACCGTACCTATCCGTTTTTAATTCAACATCCCAACTATCGTTAGCATAATGAGCCATTTCATTTGGAAGATGTTGTCTAATTCTTAAAACATTATCAGGAATTCCTATCTCTTTTAAAAATTTTTTAGCTAAATATATCTCGTAGATTAAGATCTCGTTTGCCACAACCTTCTTATCCAATGCGTCCTGTCCTGTTAAAGTAATCGGTTCCCTACCTTCACTTTGATTTTTAGCAGGATATAAGACAAAAATTTCATCAGCTATTTCCCTAAACTTAGGATGTGTTTTATCCTCTGGATGAACAAATATTTCTGCTTCAGCTTGAGTGAACTCTCTAAGACGAATAACTCCTTGACGAGGAGATATTTCATTTCTATATGCCTTACCTAATTGAACAACACCAAAAGGTAGTTTATTTTTAAAGAAACGACTAAGACGTTTGAACATTATAAATATACCTTGAGCAGTTTCAGGTCTCATATATCCTGGTTTGTTTCCTTTTGGTCCAATGTTGGTTCTAAACATCAAATTAAAATTCCAAGCATCGGTTAACTTACCTCCACAATTTGGACATTTAACACCTCTCTCACGTACGATTTCATCTAACTCTTCATTGGTGTAACCATCAACTGAAAGGTTTGTCTGTTCCTCCACCACATGATCCAATCTAAAAACATCCATACATTCAACACATTGAACCATAGGATCCGTAAAATTACCCACATGTCCAGAAGCTATTAAAACTTCTTCAGGTGTTACAGTTGGACTCTCTATTTCATAAAAACCCTCATTTACAACGTAAATCTCTCTCCACTTCTGCATAACATTATTTTTGAGCATGGCTCCTAAAGGTCCATAGTCTGTAAATCCAGCAACGCCAGAGTAGATCTCAAATGATGGCCATAAAAACCCTCTTTTAGTACTGACATTTATCATCTTATCGTGATTCAAACAAAAAACCTCTTAAATAACTATAATCAACTAAAACGAATTAGTTCATCTAACTATCTTTTAAATTGAACTATTAATTTAATCTAATATCAACAGAGTTATAGTTGGCACTAAATTCCTCAATATCTGAGATAGTTTTTAAACCTTTATCAATGTTTTTTAAACTTTCTTTTGTTAAATGTTGTGTTTGTGTACATTTCATATATGATTCAACATGTACTGGTGAAAACATTATATTTCCTTTTCCTGTTGGTATAACATTATTAGCTCCAGATAAATAATCTCCTGCTGCAACTGGTGAATATTCTCCAATACACACAGAACCAGAGTTTACTATCTTATTAGCATCTTCTTTAGAATTTTTTGTAATGATCTGAATATGCTCAGGTGCGTATTGATTGGCAACTTCCAAAAATAGTTCCATACTATCTCAAACAATTTTCTTCTGAAGTCGTCACTACAACTGCCGCTGCGTCAGTGTCATGTTCTGCTTGACTTAACATATCCTAAGCTATAAATTATTTTTTTAACTCATAATCCAACTTAATTCTGCTGCTTTCTGGACTAATTTGACCCATGTATTTACTATCCCTTTCAGGATGCCCATAAGGTTTCTCTGAAGGTGTTGTCATAGTTTCAAAAACAATTTGACATACTCTTTGACCAGGGTATAAAGCAACAGGCATTTTGCCAATGTTAGATATTTCTAAGGTTATTCTTCCTTCAAAGCCAGGATCTATATATCCCGCAGTCACATGCATAGTCACTCCCAACCTCCCCATTGAAGAACGACCTTCCACTCTTGCAACTAAATCATCGGGGATTTTCACGGTTTCATAGGTTGTAGCCAATGCAAACTCATTAGGATGTATAATAAAACAATCTCCATCAGGAATATTAACGGACTCCATATACGACGAAAGATCAGAAGAATCTTTTACATCGATGAAAGGTTTCCTCACTATTTTAAATGATTTAAATTCATTTCCAATTCTTAAATCAACAGAAGAAGGTTGTATTTGCTTTTCAAAATCCTTTAAAGGTTCTATAACAATTTTTTTAGAATTCAAATACTTTTTTATATCTCTATCACTTAAAATAGCCATAAATGATGATCTCCTACAATAACTCTTTAAAATTAAACATTTTTATATCTCTTTAAGGTATAATCTTCATCAAAGCTTGCTATTTCTTTAATGTCGTTATTTATCATAATTATATGATTTAAATTATCAAAAAAAACCTATTGGATTTATTAAAGTGTCTTCTAATGCTTTTTCATAATAAATAACATCTTCTAAAACTTTAATATCTTCAGAATTGACTAAAAAGTCATGTACTTCTTTTAGTTTATTATCATCTTGTTTTAATTTTCTTAAGACTGTTAATATTTCGCATATAACCATTTCACTAATTATTTTAGGTTCATTTTTTATATTTTTGTATATTTCTTTAGTTCTTTCATGATTTTGTACCTTTGTAACATTTAAATTAATTATAAAGCTTGCTTCTAAGAATATCATTTAATACAGTCCTTTTTTCATATGTATATCGTCTTTTAGCTCTTGAACGTCTACATTTTCAGGGTTTTCTATCTCTACAAGTCCTTCAGAATTAAGTTTTTTTCTGGATCGTAGTAAGGCATTTTATGGTTTATTTTTCTTGCTTTTATCTCTCCTTTATTTTTTCCAATAGTTTTTAATCCTTTTTCTATAAGATCGTTTATAATGTTATTTTGGCTTCTGCCTTTTTCAGCAGCTATTGCTTTAATTTGTATTAATGTATCGCTTGGAAGTCTTACAGTTGTTGTTTTAATCATATTTCAACTCCAAAATCTATTATTTCTATTTATAATAATATTCATTTTACTGTCGTATATTTATATATTTGTATCAATTATGAAGTGATGGATTATATGATTATTTATAATATTATGGATGAATTAACCATTATCTTGTATCATTTAGATTGTACTTATAAAATCATTATCAAATATTAAACTTATATTCATCATATAATTCTTTATTATCTATATTGAATGTTTGATTTCTCTGCAATAAGCTTGTATTATATGGGTGTTAGATTTTGAGTAAAAATCGAAAACATGATCTGACCATTTTTACCATGTTTTAAGGTTGTAAATATCTTATTTTCTAAAAGTACATTTTTATATTGGAGTTTAAATTAAAAATAGTTGATTTTAATTTTTAATATAATCAATAAAATGAACAAATAAGCTTTGCTGAACACATTGAAAATAACTCTCACTAAAAATACTTTAAAATAAAATTTAAATATTAAATCAAGTTTATTTAATGTTTTTAAAGTTTATTAAATTATATTCATAATATTATAATAATATTATAGGAAATAATGATTATTATTAGAATATAATACTTAAAAAAACTGTTTAAGATTTGTTAAAAAATTACAAGATTTACACAGTCTATTATTTAAATTTTAGAATTAATTCGTTAACTATATAAGGTTGTAAAGACAAATTGTTTGTAGGTATGGGTTTTGTTGTGATCATGTTAATATCTATTGACCTACACCTATTTAAAGGTTATTAACGTACTTATATACTATTTAAACTAAAATAAA
>JAITEE010000148.1 GCA_031282205.1 Candidatus Methanovirga aequatorialis
TTAAAATGAAGTTTTAATAAAAATTATCATGACAAAATTCCAAATCTTAAATTAAAAAAAATATTAGATCAATATAAATAATTTTTATAAAACACTAATAAATATTAATGAAATTTAAATTTTCATAACAATACCCTAATTAAAGTATTAAATATTTAACTTTCGTATTTCTTTGTTTTCACATATCCCCACGTTATTTGATATATTCCTCTGAAGTGAAAAATCAATGTCTTCCACGTAGCCTAAGTCCCTTAACCTACCACTTGATCTAGAGTTATAAATAGCTTTTTTAACTAGTTCATAGTTCCTACTTCCTAAAACAGCTGTTTGACCATACTCACTAATATGCAAAGATTGAAATTTGGTCTTATTTTTCTTAAATTCCTCCTCTATGGAATGAATTATATCTCCACAGACTAAGTAATCCTCTATTGCAAAGTCTCCTTTTACTCCTGCCATGACAACATCTGCATGAGAGTTTGCTAATTTCAAACAGGCTCTTCCAACGGCTTGACTATTGATAAAAGCACCTATTAAAACCTTTGATTTCATATCATTGAGTATTCTTGTTCCATTACTTGTAGTAAGAACCAAGGTTTTTAAATTTGTTTTGTACTTTTGAATGGCCGTTGGAGAGTTACCAAGTTCAAATCCATTTATTTTAGCTCCAGTTCTTTCACCAGCCAAAACCCCATTTTTTTGAATAGCTATTTCTTTTGCTTTTTCTTTAGTTAACACTGGAATTACTTTTTCATATTTATCTAATGCCACTGTAATAGTTGTACTTGCTCTTAAAGCATCGACCATGACAGACACATCATCCGATATTGTTTTTTCAAAACTTAAGCTCACCTTTAATTCTTTCATGAAAATCACATTTCTATTGAACAGTTTATGATTAATCAAATATTTAATTCTTAATTTTAACAAGAAATCATGACCTTGTATTGATTCTTATATGAATATGATAACAACGGTATACTTTTTATATAAACAGAAGTTTAAGTAAACAAAATTATTATTTGAGTAAAGTATTAAAATAGTTAACCACCACATTTTATAACAGGAGAGTTAAGTCCATGAAGATCTTAACAACACCGATGTGTAAAAAAATAGTCGAAATTGCGGGTATAAAAGACTTTAAGGTAAGTAAAAAACCTAATGAAGAGGAAGGAGATTTGGCTATTTTAATGTCTGAGAAAAAACCAAAGATGAATTCATTAATTATTAAATTAAATACGGTTAATCAGATAAAAAATAGTATATTGGAAGTTTATAAGTATAATGAGTCTAAAAACAGGCCAAATTTAGAGGAGTGTATAAACAAAATTTTCATGGATAACGACCTGTATAAATGGATCGATAAAAACCAAAAAGAAGAGTTAAAAGAATTGAATTCAAACGTTAAGGTTATGGTTTATACAATCTTTTTAAAGGACGTTGTTGAGGATATGGGATTTAAAATACTCAACCTGAATATATTTGATCTAGATGTTAAAAAACATGAGGAAATTGTTTTAGAGGATTTAATGGCCGTTGAAGAAAATAACTTAGACGTGGATCGTTTAATATTTCCAGACTACTTCAAAATAAATAAACATTATTTAAGCCCTAAAATCCAAAATAAAATTGTTATAATACCAACACACAACAATATATCCAAAAATCCGATTGAAAGAGCAAAAATACGTTATTCTATCCTTGAAAAATTAACGAATTAATATTCTTACTTCTAACTTCATTTTAATAATAATTTTTTATAAAGTATTACACTTTTTAATTTATCTTTTTATTTCTTTATTCATCATTTAACATCCTAAGTTCTATTTAAATCTATTTTTATGATTTTTTTCTTTATTTGATTATATTTTAGGCCTTTTAATAAATTATTTATATTCGTTAATAAGAAAAGCGTGATTATCAATTTTCAAAGAAGTATTACGTTTATGAAAATAAAGAATTTTATTAAATATTATCATCTTTAAATAGTTTTTAACTTTACTTAATATTAACAACAAATTTTTAAACCATATTTTTTAATTTTAAGAAATTTTTTCCTTGAGAAAATTTAGAAGCATTTATATGAGTATTACTATTTAATAAATAAATATCACTATAGTAAGTTGGTGGAAATAATTATTCAACTATTTTACAAGTTAAATATCTAAATTTCGCTCAAATACAGATTCAAATCAAATGAAGTCATCCCAGTCATTTTTAAAACACGTATATTCCATACAACTTATTATCAGTGATTTATAATAATTTTAATCCTCAATAAACAATTTTTAATCCATGTATTAATTATAACCTGTATTTATATCAACGACTATTTTTTTTATAAAAACTTCGTTTTCATCAATTAAAAACATTTTTATATTATTTTTTATAGAGTTGTCAATAGAACATAATTAGTTTTTTACAGTTTTAATCAATCTTATAGAAAGGGGTAACTACAAGATAATTGATCGTATACCGATAGTGGGTAAAAAAATAAGATTTGTATAACAAACAATCTATTGGTTATTTAATAAATGGAGGAGTTAAAATTAGCAGTATTGAAAGTGATGTTGATATGATGTGTGGATTAGAAATACATGTGCAATTAAACACCAACTCAAAGCTCTTTTGTGATTGTAGAACAAATTATCAAAGTGTTCCACCCAATACCAATATATGTCCAGTATGTTTAAATCAGCCAGGAGCAAAACCTTATCCAACAAATATTCAAGGGTTGAAAAATGCCTTAATGATAGCTTTAATGTTAAATTGTAAAATAGATCAGAGAGTAATATATTTTTTAAGAAAACATTATGACTATCCAGATTTGCCCTCTGGTTATCAAAGAACATCCCTTCCAATAGGATATGAAGGAGAGTTAAATGGAGTTAGAATTAGAGAGATACATGTTGAAGAAGATCCTGGTCAGTTTAAACCAGATAAAGGAATCGTTGATTTTAATCGTTCAGGTATTCCATTGGTTGAGATTGTGACTGAACCAGATATATTTTCTCCAGAACAGGCACGAACTTTCCTAAAGGAATTGATAAGGGTTTTAAAATATAGTGAAAGTGCTCGTGGAGAAGGGACGATGAGAGCAGATGTTAACATATCCCTTGATGGTGGTAAAAGAGTTGAGATAAAAAATATAAACTCCATTAAAGGAGCCTACAAGGCATTGAAATTTGAAATGGTTAGACAAAAAAATCTTATTAAAAGAGGGATAGAGATACAGCAAGAAACACGGGCTTTTGTTGAATCTCAAATGATAACTGTATCCATGAGACTTAAAGAAGATGCTGATGATTATAGATTCATTCCCGATCCTGACCTACCACCAATGGCCATCACCAACGAAGAAATCACAGATGTAAAAGAAAACATGCCTGAAACACCTCATAACAAAGTTAAAAGGTTCATTAAGGAGTATGATATTGATGAAGAATCAGCAAAGGTTTTAACTTCAGAATTAGAGCTAGCCGATGCCTATGAAGAAATTGTTAAAAAAATAGATCCAAAGTTTACCGCTTCGTGGATGAGAGATGAACTTAAAAGGGTTCTTTACTACAACAAAGTTGATTACAAAACAAGTAACATAAGTCAAGATAGGATTATTCAACTATTAGAACTACTAATAAACAAAGAGATAACCGCAAAAGCAGGACAGAGGGTTGTTGAGTACATGGTTGAAATTCCTGAAACTCCAAGGGAAATAGCTGAAAAATTAAATTTAATTGGAATAGTCACAGATGATGAAGTGGTAAATGCTGTTAAAATAGCTATCGAAGAAAATCCAGAAGCTGTTGATGATTATCATCAAGGAAAAAAGACTTCGATGAACTTCTTAGTAGGTCAAGTAATGAAAAAGACGAGAGGAAAGGCCGATCCTCAAGAAACAGTTAAAATATTAACAGAGTTACTATAGATAAAATAAGTCGTCCATAGTCACAACGATGATGTTTGCCAGTTATCATTTAATTAATTACTGAATATCATTTTAAGAGATCTAAAGAGATTATATTAATTATTTAAATTTGATAAAATTACAATTTCTGAACGACTAAAGTGTTGTATAACCTATCAACCTTTAAAGATGTTGTTACCTCCGTCTAAAAATTAAATAAATTAATGTAGAATTGGGATAAAATGAGTAAAAAATCAATAGTAAAAGAATATATGACCAAGAATGTTACAAATGTACATCCAAAAACTTCCAGAAATGAAATAATAAAGGTTATGAAAGAAACTGGTCATGATGGATTTCCAGTAGTCAATGAAAACAATGAAATAACTGGTTTTATAACCTCCTTTGATTTTATAATAAAAGATCATGCAGATTTAGTAAAAGATATAATGTCCACGGATGTTATTGTAGCTCAAGAAGATATGTCCATTAATGATACGGCAAGAGTAATGTTTAGACATGGAGTATCAAAACTCCCAGTGGTCGATAAGGATGGAAAATTAAAGGGAATTATTACGAACACCGACATGGTTCGTTCAAATATTGAAAGAACCACACCAAATAAAGTCAAATCATTTAAAGAAACATTAGAACAATTATATGCCGTTAAAACTGCATTAAAAAGAATGAAAGTTCGAGTGAATAATTTAAGACCAACACAAGATAAAATTTTTGCAGATGAATTGCAAGGAAGAGAATATGAATTAAAAAGAGGGTTAATAGAACCCGTAATTGTTGCCAAAACTGGAAGTAGATGGATTCTGATTGATGGACATCACAGAGCAGTGGCATCTGTAAATTTAAAACACGAGGAAATTGATGCCTATGTCATTGAATTAAATAAAGATGTTAAATTAGGAATGGAAAGAACAGCAGATAAAAGTGGAATTTACACATTTGATGATATAAAAATCATCGACGACGACCAACACCCATTGGTAAGTATTACAGAAAGTATTAAGAAAGAAAATGATAAAAAAGAACTTAATGAACTTTCAAATGAATAAATCAGTTATTATAAAAAAAATGATACGTTAAAAGATGTACCATTTATCAACCATGTTTTATAGATGTGTGAATTAGTAGAAAAATAGAGTAAGATTAATATGATTAAAAGGTGTAGATAGTAATGGAGTTAATAGTAGTTAAATTTGGTGGAACTTCAATTGGTAATGGAGAAAGAATAAAAAAAGCAACTCAATCCATTGTAAATGAATATATGAAAGGGAATAAAATTGTTGTTGTAGTTTCTGCTATTAACAAGACAACAGATGACTTAGTTAAAATTATTGAGACCTCCATTGGAGACAGTGTTAGTAATAAACAAATGGCCGAAATATTATCCATGGGAGAAATGACAAGTGTGAGAGTCGTTTCAGCAGCAATTGAATCATTAGGAGTAAAGTCAACTTACATAGATCCTTACAATGAAAATTGGCCTATTTTAACCAATAACAAATTTGTTGACGCGCACATCGATATTGACAAGTCCGTTAAACAGTCCGAAAGATTGATGGACGTTGTTGAACAAGGAATAGTTCCCGTTGTTTGTGGATTTTTAGGAAAATCTGAAAGTGGCCAAATTACTACATTAGGAAGAGGAGGCAGTGATACGACCGCATTTTTCTTAGCCAACAGTTTAAATGCTAATCAAGTCATCATTGTAACGGATGTACGTGGGGTTATGACCTCTGATCCTAATCGAATTAAAGATGTTAAAAAGTTAGATGAAATTTCAGTTGAGGAGATGATGGATTTAGCTATTAATGGAGCGAAAGTTTTACACCCCAATGCATTAAAATATAAAAACCCTTTATTATCTGCTAAAATCATATATCACGAATCTGGAGATTTATCCAAAGATGGAACCATAATTACTGGACCATCTGAAGGAGAGATGATGAGTTACTCTTCAGTATATCCTGATCCTATCACTCTTTTATCAATCGTTGGTGTTAATATCCTTAAACATGTAGGTGTATTAGCAGAACTTACAGACACACTTTCAAAAAATGATATAAATATCTTTGGAGTATCTACAGGCCAAAATTCCATTACACTTTTTGTAAACAAGAAGGACGCATTTAATGCACATCGTATTCTTCATGAAATTATAGTGGAGCATAGTAATTTAAACTCCATTTCTGTTGGGAAAAAAATAGCAATGTTAACCTTTGTAAGTCCAGATTTCATTGAAACTCCAGGGATTATTTCCGATATTACAGAACCCTTAAGAAAAAATGAAATTAATATCTTTGAGATTTCATCTTCTCAAACAGCCATTACACTTTTTGTTGATTGGAATGACGGTGAAAAAGCATATAAACTTATTAAAGAGGTTTTAAAATGAAATTTGAAGGTACGGCCGTGGCCATGGTCACACCATTTACGGCCAATAACGAAATTAATGAAGAAAGTCTTAGATCAAATATAAACTTTTTAATTGAAAATGGGGTTGATGGTTTATTAGCTGCTGGAACAACTGGAGAATCGGCCACAATCAACCATGATGAACAAAAAAGATTAATAGACATTTTAGTCGATGAAGTTAATGGAAGAGTCACTACCTTCGCAGGTGCAGGTAGTAATTCTACCAATGAAGCCTTAAATTTAGTCAAACATGCTAAAAATGCAGATGCAGATTTTGCTCTTGTTATCACCCCTTACTATAACAAACCCCAAGAACATGGACTAATCCAACATTATAAATTAATCAACGATTCCATAGATATGCCAATTGTACTATACAACGTTCCTTCTCGTACTGGAGTAGATATGAGCGTAGAATCCATACTAAAAATAGCCGAATTTAACAACGTTGTTGGAATTAAAGAAGCTAATCCTAACGTCGATAAAACATCAGCCATTTATAAATCTTTAATTTGCAACGATTTAGAAGATAAATTTTTTATTTTATCTGGAAACGATGATTTGACAATTCCTTTAATGAGTGTTGGTGCAAAAGGTGTTGTTAGTGTTGTTGCTAACGTTGATCCCTATAGAACATCACAAATGGTAAATTCTTTTAAAAACGGAGACATTAAAAAAGCTAAAGATTTACACTTCAAATTGTACAATCTTATGAAAGTTCTTTTCATTGAATCCAATCCTGTTCCAACAAAATACGCTTTGAATCTTATGGGAAAGCCTGTTGGCAATGTTAGACTACCATTAGGACCATTAACGAAGGAACATGAACAAGACATTAAAAATTGTTTAAAAGAATTAGGCTTAGTCAAACTTTAGAAGAAAACTTTTTTTTGGGTTTCTTTGTAGGCTTATGTGAGGTGGGATAGGGTGAATGATAGTAGGAGGCCTAGGGCCATTAGTAAGCCTGTGAATTCATGGGTTTCTTTGTAGGCTTCTGGGAGTAAAACGTCGGCTATTATGGATATTAATGCACCTGCAGCCACACCTAAAGCGCCAGATAGGATGTGATGGTCTGTGTGTGAAAACACTGAATAGGAAAATAAGGTGGAAAAGGCGGATAAAATCAAAACAAAAGTCCAAACACTGAAGATGGACTTTTTACTCCAGCCCCCAAGTTTCATATTTCTTGAAGATGAAACACCCTCAAACAAATTAGCTATAAAAACAGCGACCAATAAAGAAACACTGATCGGTCCCCCAATAATAAGTATTAAACCAATAGATAAAGACTCTGGAATACCATCCAATAACGCCCCTACAACAGTAATAAAACTTCCAATTTGATACCTATTAAAAGATCCATCGTATCTACGACGATAAACACTGAACAAGACACTCTTCAACCAATTAAACCCTGCAAATAAACGACAATTCAAACTACCCATAAAATCATTATTTGAGTTGATATTACCCCTAACATCGTCCTCATCCAAACTATCAATATTATCCACCCTAAAATCATCCAAAGAAGTTTCTAAACTTTGATTTTTTTTAATACTAAAATGATTCAGGATTACATCGGCTAAAGTGAAAACCACAACACCAACAAAAAAACCTGTGATCATAGGTTCAAAACCACCATAAAAATACGACTCAACAAGAAGATCAAAACACGCAGCCGAAGTCAACAATCCAGCAGTAAAGGCCATAGTAACAGCTACCACCCTTTCAGGCACATTAAAATGATACCCAAAAAAAGCACCAATAATCAAAGACACACTACCCAAAGCTCCAAACAACACTACCTGCAAATAAGTCAAAAACACATAAAAACCACCATAAAAATTGTCGTATTAATTAAAATAAAAAAAACCTAAAACGTATATTTTAATCTATTCCTTAGAGTTATTTATTATATATACAAGAAGTATGAAATAAATATAATGGATTATAAAAACAATGAGAAATTCATCAAAATTTTTTTAATTCTGAAAAAAAGAAAATAGTATACTTATAATATTTGTATTTTTTATAGTATTATATTTAATAAAACCCAACAAAAATAGTAAAACAAGATGATTGCCTATTGTAATAATATATTAAATAAAAATGAAAAAAAATTTTTACCTAATGCACTGCCACCAGCTTTAACGCCTTCCCATACTCCAGTACTTACTCCATCCTCAACTACACTGCCGTCATTAGTGGGTGTACTAATAGCTGCACTAATGGCTGTGAAAACTTTTTTAAGAATATCTATTGTCTTAAAACCATTATATAAACCTTTCATAAAGTTTTTAACTTCATCTAAACTTTTTTTAAACTTTTTCTTACCATCCTTAAAGTTTTGTTTAACATCTTTAAGGTCTTTAGTTGAAACATTCTCATATATTCCTCCACTATTACTACAATAAGGCATAATTATTGGCCTTGTTCCGTAACGTTACCATTAATTTGTATATTATCATTAATGAAAATATCAGTAGCAATAGAAAGATTATAAAGAAGAATACCATCATAAGTAATAATTACAGAATCATTTTTAATTAAAAAATGAAATCAAATGACAACATGAAAACAACAATTAAATACAAATATTGACATTTTAAAATATATTCTCATAAACGTTAAAACTTAATTTTTTGCAAAAAGGATGTAGTAACGTTTAGTAAAATTTTAAATAATGAAGGATATGTTATTTAATATTTAGTAATTTAATGATGGAATGAATATCAAAAAAAGATTTTAAACCTGTTAAATTTACTATCAACTTGAATGATGGTAAAAAAAGGAAGTTATAAGAGTTACAAAGAGGAGTGTCTTTATATCATGGAAGATTATAAATCAAGTGAATCTTCAAAGATTTTCTATGTTTTATTTCATTGTTGTAACATGGATAATGCACCCTAACATCGAAAAATACGTAACATCAATTGTAAAAAAAAAGATGAAACAAACTCCACCAACATTAATCTGAAACTTAAATAGAAGAATGCATAAATCATGTAATTTTTTAACAGAATTCAACAGTTTAAGAATATAGCTATTTGGCAGTTCATGTTCATTGAGTCATTAAAAATAGAGGTGATGGTATACCGAGATAACCCATCTTCTGTTTAACAGCATTCATCTTTGCGAACTACCTTGCCTCGAGAGTTGTCATCAGCACATTTGTTCTTGCACCCTATAGATTGGCCGTTTCACCGCTCCTTTTAATGTCTATCAGCTATTGCATCATTATCATTCATTAAAAGACGTTTCGTTTCTGCTCCAGTGTCATGCTTCTCAGCATATGTTTTCCAACATTATAGTTTCTATGGTGGATAGAGTTTCCTAAGTTAACAAATAACCAGTAGCTGTCTTCGGCTTACCATCATTAAATGTTATATAATTCATTATAAATAAATATTTCTCATACAACAAAAGTAAACAATACAAAATAGCTCATTAAAAAATTTTATCTTATGAACAAAAAATTTTACAAAGCTTTTAGAGGATTAGTATAAATAGCAGGGCCTAGATTTGAACTAGGGCTCTCGGGGTTATGAGCCCCGCGGGATCACCAGACTACCCCACCCTGCTAAATGAAACAATTTACATTTAACTTCTTTATAATGGTCCACTTAATTTTTTTATGAAAACAATTCATATTTTATTAATTTAGTTTTATATAAACTTTTAGTTTAATATAACCTTAATTAAAAGACCATCTAATTATTAATTCTATTTTAATCAACATATTATATAAACGTTCTCATTACACTTCTATCTTTATTAAAATTTCGATAAAAATGGGGCCGGAGCCGAGATTCGAACCCGAGTCACAGGATCCACAGTCCCGTAGGATGACCAAACTACCCTACCCCGGCATTTATAAAAAATAAAACTATTAATTATTACTATTAAATTAAATGAAGTCTTTTAAGTATAAATGAATATTCTAAAAAAAACGGATATCTAAACCTAAAAGTCAACTATTTTTTAAAATCAAATCTTTTGTAAACGATTATCTGAACCTTTAACAAACTTTTAACTTTAACCTGACTGGAATTTCAATGCGGGAGCAGGGATTCGAACCCTGGTAGACCTATGTCAACAGGTCCTAAGCCTGTCCCCTTTGACCAGCTCGGGCACCCCCGCTTCGACTAAGGGAGGACCTAGTTAAAAACTCCATCAAACTTTCAATTGTAGGCAAATGCTCTGGCCGGGATTCGAACCCGAGTCTTCGGCTCGAAAGGCCGAAATGATTGGCCGGACTACACCACCAGAGCATAATTTACAAATAAACATTAATTTAATCGATTAAACATTATTACAAACTAATAAATTTAAAATAATAAGATCAAACAAACAATTTTAAATTCCATCGTAGGATGGTAGAACACGACCATATAACAAATTAAAATCTTATAGCTCATGGGCCCAATGGGATTCGAACCCATGGCCGCCCGGTTATGAGCCGGGCGCTCTACCTGGCTAAGCTATGGGCCCTTTTTAAACGCCGTCGACAGGGCTCGAACCTGTGACCAATCGGTTAACAGCCGAACGCTCTACCTACTGAGCTACGACGGCATGGGCATTTAAAATCAGTAACTTAAATCCTTATTATCGACACGATAATAATCGATAATCATAACATATGAACTAATGTCTTAATATACCATATTTTATCAGTCAAATGTACAATATAATAATATGTTGACCACCATGATATATAAAGGTTTTGCAAAAATTTAGTTTTAACGTTGAAACATCAAAAATTAAAAACTTGATTATATACTCAAAAAAGCTGAAATTGCAGCTGTTGAAATGAACGATAATGGAATGGCTAAGAACAATGTATTTTTATTTTTAGTGGCGATTAATACATAAATTAATGATACAAGTAAAGCAGAAATATATCCAAATATTGGAAACATTCTATTAAAAATAGCCGTTAAAATTATAACTATTAAAGAAGAAGCTATTATAACATCCCATTCTATAAAATATACCAAATTTTCAGTTTTCTTTTCATGATCAAAGTCCAAGTTGTTATCCTTATATCGCCCAATATTTTCATGAAATTTAGCCCTATAAAGTTCATCTTCATCATGATCATTTTGATCAAATCCACCATCATCATGGTCGTTGAAATCGGTACTTCGATCAACAAAATCACGATCACTTGGATTATAGTTGAAATCAACAACATCCCCGTGGTCTTCAATACGATCATTAAATCTATCGTCCGAACTATCAGATCCTTTTTCTTGATCACTGTGAGGATTAATATACTTCCACTTAATTGAGTCTTTTCTAATGGTTTCTTTATGAAATTCATTGGACTTTTGATCTAAGTCTTTTTCAAACGTTGGATCTGATGGATCGTTAGGTAACAAGCTCAATGGTTTACCACAGTTAGAACATCTTAAATCACCAGTTCTATTTTCCTGACCACAATATCTACAAATCACCATAATAGTTAGACCGTGACTATTTATTTTTTTAATTTAGTACTTTTTTTATAACATGACTTCAATACCTTGATCATTTATGATTTGAGTATCGTTTAAATATTATAGTACACTATTTATAACTCTTTTAAATATATATAATTTATCCATCGAATATTTTAATCTATGAATATTTTAAGTATATTTAAAAAATAATAAGGATAAAATGAATTATATCAGTAAAATAAGAAATAATGAAGTTTTAGACGTAGTAAACAAAGCCAATAAGATTACTAAAGAAAATCATTCTAATGTTGTAACATTGGAGAGAGCTGTACTAATTTCTTGGTGGTGTGAAAAAGGAGATTGCAGTTTTTGTTATATGAACGCTGAAAAAAAAAGGATTAACAACCCTGAAAAAGCAAAGCGAAAAGTTAATGGGATCTTAGCAGAAGTAGAATTATGTACTCGTTTAGGTTGGAACATAGAATTTTTATCCGCTGGATACAACAGTTTTTCAACTGAAGAAGTTAAGAATATCTCTAAAAAGATGTATGAAATAACTAAAAAAGGCACTTGGTTAAATGTTGGTATAACCAATGAACTAAAAGAATATGGTGAGGAAATTATAGGAGTGACAGGATCGGTTGAAGTCATGAACCCTGAACTTCATGAGGTGGTATGTCCAAGTAAATCTTTAGAAGACATCGGTAACATGTTAGATGTCGCCGAAGATTTAGGATTTAAAAAGGCAATCACCATAATTTTAGGATTAGGAGAAAGTTTAGAGGATATAAATAAGCTTATTAAATATATAAAAGAACATAAAATAGATAGAATTATTTTTTATTCTTTAAATCCTCATAAAGGAACAAAGTTTGAAAAATCCTCCCCACCATCGTCTTTATATTACAGTTGGGTTGTTTCAACCATAAGAATAAACTTCCCCAAAGTTGAAATAATTTGTGGTACATGGATAGACAACTTAGCCAACATAGGAATTTTAATTCTAAGTGGAGCAAACGGAATAACCAAATTTCCTTTATTTAAAATGTTTGGGACAAAGTATGGTAAAAGAACAGAAGAAGAAATTAAATGGACTGAAAGAGAGCTACAAGGAACATTTACAGATATAAACAGGTTGGGTCCATTAAAAAGCCAATACAATCCTAAATACGATGCACATATAAAAAAATATATTGAAGAGTCTTTAAAAGACAAATATTAAAATGAAGTTAAGCAAACGATCAAATTAAAAAACATGAAAATAAGATAGAAAAGCTTCCATTTGCTTTAAAGATCTTAAATAAGTTCCCTCTTCAGCATATCCATGGGGGGATAAAACTTCACAAGTTACTGCAGGAATTCCAGACAAATTACATTCATCTTCCAAGGCTCCTTTAAACGTTGACCCCGCCATATCAAATGAAATGATCTCAGAACCGATTTTATGAGAGATATATTCTCCAATTTCATAACTTTTATGTAGAGGTTTTAAACTACAAAAAATTCCTTCCTTTCCAGGGTTACTATTGATGGATGTTGAATGAAAATCGGCAAGTGAATCAATCTTAAGTTCATGGGCTTTTTTTAGAATTACATTAGTCAAGGATCCAAAAACATCCGAAGACCTATTTAAATCGTCGTTGTTAAACCAACGGATGTTTTCCATGCTTGATCTAGGTGCCGTGAAAGGAATAACATAAACGGTTCCATTTAAGTCCTTACAAAATAGTTTTTCCATTAACAACAAAGAAGCAATTTGAGGAGGAATTTCATTACCATGAACTCCCGAAACCAACATAAGTCTCAAATTTCCAGAACCAAACTTAAAGATTGGTGTTCCCTTAATTGTCTCCTTTAAAACAAATCTTGATAATGGTGTTTTTGGAATATATTTAAAAAGATAATAGTTCCCACTGATGAAGCCCCCAGAATAAGAAAATAAAATATTTGAACTTGTATTACCCAAAAAATTAATATCTTTACTACCGTACATTAAAGAACGTTCCAAATCAATGTTTTTGTTTTTGATAGATAGCAGCCTGCATTCCATGATGTTTGATCATGCCCTCAATTTCTCTTTGATCATTTTCCTTATCTTCAAAACTTATCTGTTTAATATCGTGTAAACTAAATTTAGATTCTCTACTTAAAATAGATATATGCCCCTTGTAAAGATTTAAAACAATGCTTCCAGTTACTCTCCTTTGCATATGATCAACACATCTATCCAGATCTTCTCTAAGTGGTTCTTGCCATAAGGCATTATAAACAAGGTCAGAATACAATGGTGAAATATAGTCAATAAATCTTAGTTCATTTTTTGTAAATACAAGTTCCTCCAATCCTCTATGGGCCTTGATAAGAAGTGTTGCACCAGGTACTTCATAGACCTCTCGACTTTTAAGACCGACCATACGATCTTCAATAATATCTATTTTTCCAATTCCGTTATTTCCAGCTATTTCATTAGTCTTAGCTATTAAATCGATTAAATCCATTTTTTCACCATTAATAGCTATTGGAACTCCAGAATTAAACTCAATATTTATTTTTTCAGGATTATCGTTTGCTTCCATATCCGATCTCACCCAGTCATAAGCCTCTTGTGGAACCTCATTTTTGGGGTCTTCAATAACGTCTCCTTCGATAGATCTTCCCCAAATATTTTCATCAATACTGAATTTACTATCTGGAGATAAGGGGATGTTATGTTTTCTTGCATAGTCTTGTTCCTCTGTTCTTGTTAGATTTAATTCCCTTATAGGAGCTATTATTTTAAAATTGGACATGGATCTTATTATACTTTCAAATCTAAACTGATCGTTTCCTTTTCCAGTGCATCCATGTGCAATGGCAGCAGCATCTTCTTTTTCAGCTGTTTCAATTATTTTCATGGCTATTAAGGGTCTTGCAAGAGCTGTACTTAATGGATACCCCTCATATACTGCATTGACTTTTATTCCTTTTGATATGAAGTCATTTGCAAACTCTTCCTTTGCGTCTATACTGCAATGTTTAAAAACTCCAATTTTCTTTGCCACATTTTCAGCTTTTTCAATTTCTTCCCTTGGCTGACCAACATCAACACAAGCTGTTATAACATCTAAATTATAATTTTCCTCCAACAATCTAACACAAACCGTTGTGTCTAAACCTCCACTAAAAGCAAGAACAACTTTATCCAAATTATCACCTTGATTTTTAAATTATAATATAATTAATATATTGCTCATTATTTTTAAATGTTATGTTCACCAACAAGAAGTCAAGATCTTTTATTCGTTCCGTGCTTCTTCATCTCATATCAAACGAATTCTTAAAAATAGTAGATTTCATTGCAATACTGACTGGAATCCTTTTTTATTGGAATGATACGATTTTGAAATGTCCTGAATGTGTTTATAATCTTTTCCATTACCACTATGATTTAAAAGTTTTTTAAATTTAGTATAACAAATTTCGTTCACGAAGTTGGGCAAACATAATTTTTTTTCAACATCAATTAAATCTCCCAAACTAAGTATATTTAAACATTCCTCAAAATTTATTCTTTGCAATATTTTTTTAGTAAAAGGTCTCTTTGAATCTAAAAACGAAATACTCTTAATAAATTCTTGAACTAAATCACTATTTAGAATAAGCATGGCCATATAAGCGTCATCATAATTTTCAAAAGATATGAAATAGCAAGTATCATCCATCATCATTGGTTCTTGAGAATTTAATAACGCAAAAATAGGATTCTTGTAAAATCCTGAAACGCCCACTTTATATTTTGAAAAAGAATAATCTCCAACTCCAAACATGCTAAACTCTGGACAATTTTTGTAGATGACACTTTTACGATTATCTAAACATTCTTGATTATCTTTGAGATATTGCCATGTTTTAGGAACCAATTTTTCTATGTAACTCGTATCTTCTTTAATTTTTCTTTGAGTTACAATCACGTATCTCTCACTATTATTTAAAATATTTGATTTAATAGAGCTGCTTTTTATTAAAGGATACACCAACGTGTCTTCAATATCAACTATCTCATTTTTTTTATTTATATAACCAACATTGGATTTTTTTAATTCCATTATCTTCGAACAATCATGTTTTACTCCTTGACGCCATTCAAAGCAAGATATTCCATCAATAATACCAAATTCTTTATCCATGTTGGAATAAAATTTATTATTCTTAAAACCAAATTTGGATTTCATATTGAGAACGTCTTCTAAGTCAAAAACTTCACAGTAGTCTTTAGAAATATTTTTTTTGTTAGATTTACAATGAATACACACCCTTCTGCAGAAACATTAAACACTTTCTTAGTGTTGAAATTCAAAGTTCTGGCAAGGTCAAAACTGATATTATTCCTTTTTAACTCTTTGAAAACATTTCTAGCCACTATTTTTTTGACTAAAAAAGCAAAAGTCGTGTTTGTATCTTTAAAACTATTTATTAGTTTCAAAATAATATATTCTGCGATATCGAAATTAGCACTCCCCGTTATCGAATCTAAACCTTTTTTACCTTTAAAGTTAGACTTATTTGGCAAATTCAGATTTCATTAAAGATAATTCACTATTAGTCACCCATGGAGGGTTACCTACTAAAAGAGTCTTATCATCACAACTGAGAGTATCAATCATGTGATTAAAATCAAAACTAAAAATATCCTCGTTATATATAAAAACATTACCACTATTCAAATTCGTTTTAGTCTCATTAAAATATTCTTTATTGATTTCAATACCACATATTTTACTATTTGGAAAATACTTTAAACAACTATCTATAAAGTTACCTCTACCACAAGTTGGTTCAATAATAAAGTTTGGTGACAAATTCATTCTTTTTCTTAAATATCTGCAAACAATATCTGTAAAGTATGAAGGAGTTTGATAGTCTCCAAATTCTTTTTGTTCATTATTCCCAATCATAATTGTATACTCCTGAAACCTTATTATTCAGTCCTATGACCCTTTTATACTGTAACCTCCACTGTAACGCATTTGAAATCGTTAAATATCCCTGTGTAATGGAATTACTCATTATATCATTAGCCAACTGATTTAAAATAATTTCGTCACCAGGAACATTTTTATCTTCTAAAAAACCAAGAATATCTTCTTTAATTGCTCCATCTTTAATCATTTCAATTAGTCTCTTAGTTAATGTAAAAATCACTTGTTCTTTTTGACTCTATAAAAGTACAATGTTTAAAATTAAGTGAGCAAACCTTGTCTCCATCACATTTTTCGTGCACAAAAACAAGTAAATTGTAACCTAATCCAAATATTTTTTGATTTGCATTTCTAAAAGGACATGAACTTTGGGGTTGTTTTAATGATGTGACTTTTATATCAGTGTTTATTTCAGGATCAGGTAAATCAATACCTTTTGCACTCGATCCAACTGTGAATATATATTTTGTTTTAAGATAATTTTGAAATTTATGCTCCGCATAAGTTCCTACTGCTTTTCCATCAGTAATACCTATTAATTCAAAATGATTATTTCTACTTTCTTGTTCACAAAAAATTTTTGCTTCTTTTTTCAATAAATCCAAAGTCAATTTCATAATTCAAAGCCCTCCAGTTTTTGATAGTTCCTGTATTCTCATAATAGTTGTAGTTAGTCATATATAAATTTAAAAAAAAGTTTTGATGTTGTTGAAGTTTATTGTTTTAAATCATTGATCCATTATTTACACGTTAGATATTAATAGTCCTCTTAATAAGATAATATTTAAATATTTTTAATTTTACTATATAATATATATGTTACATATAATACCTGTAATGGATTTAATGAATGGAGTAGCCGTTAGTGGCAAGTCTGGAAATAGAAGTAGTTACCTTCCTCTTAAAACCATCTTTTCTCCGACTCCAAATCCATATTCAATAGCTAAGTCTTTGAAAATGAAGGAGGTAAATGAACTCTACATTGCAGACCTAGATTTAATTGAGAAAAAGGGACATAATTTAGACACTATTAAAATGATGAATTCCATAATGCCTTTAATTTTAGATGTTGGAATTAAAAACTTCAATTCGTTTAATTTTTTCTTAGATTTCGCCTACAAGGTAGTTGTAGCAACTGAAACTTTGGAATCATTGGAAGAACTTCATAAAATATTTGAAAGATTTCCAAAAGAAAGGATTGTAGTTAGTGTAGATGTAAAGAACGATGAACTTTACATCAATGAGTCCAATTTAAGTTTAGATGAATTTAAAAAAGAGTTAATAGATATCTCCCCTAATGAGATTATACTTTTAGATATATCCCGTGTTGGAACTGAAAAGGGAATCAACACAAAACTGATTAATAAATTCCATGAACTCAAGGATAAGTTGATTTTAGGTGGTGGAATACGAAAAGGAGATTTAAGTTCTATCGAAAATCTTGGAATTAAAAAAATTCTAGTTGGTACTGGATTACATAAAGGCGAAATTCCTTTAAACAGATGCGAGCCATGAAAAAATTGATTTCATATTTAACATCGCTTAACGTAATAAAAAGGGGATCACAATAAAAGGGATGAGTGCTGCAACAACAAATACTCCAACCCCAGTAATTGCAATATTCCTATGCCTATCCATTATACCATTAATCATTAATATAGTGCCAAAAAACCCTAAAATAGTAGGTATAAAATGAGAAAATACAATGGTTATGTCCATGCCTAAATCCATATTAATCTTCGATTAGCTATTTTTTAATAAATACTACATCTTACTTAGTCCATATCAATATTTATACTTTATTATCCAATATAATGTTAATATAAACATATACCCATATAAAGAATTAAATAGAATACATTTATAATGATTTTGGTAAAGTTTGTCAATTATAAAATATCAATATTCAATATAATCTATTTAAATTTAATTTAGAGAATTTTTATAAGAAATAATTAGATTAATAATTTATAAACATTACCATTATCACTATAATAGAAACAACATGAAAATATCTAACGTTTTTATTATATACCAACGACGTTAATTAATGAAGTAAGTAACTACAATATAGAAAACTATTAAATAATGATCTTATAAATACAAACTAAAGTTCATGAATTTAATATTTATAGAATGTTAATGGTGAATACTGATGATTGTTAAAGATTGGTGTATGTACTGTGGTGAATGTGCTGGAGTATGTCCAAAAAATCTTATTTTATTAAAAGAAACCGATTTAATTTTTGATGATTCAAAATGTAGAGAATGTGACATCTGCATTGGAGTATGTCCAGTTAATGCATTAGAAAGATAGTGATATTATGATTGAAACTGATATTTTAGTGGTAGGTGCAGGACCAGCTGGCTCAATAGCTGCAAAACATGCCGCTTTAGGTGGAGCAGACGTTCTCTTAATAGATAAAAAATCTGAAATCGGATCTCCTAAAAGATGTGCTGAAGGTGTTTCAAAAGAAGGTTTAAATTTTTTAGGAATAGAACCACAACTAATTTGGGCTGTTAATGAAATAGAAGGTATAAGACTAATAGCTCCTGATGGAACTGATGTTTGGTTAAATGATGAGATAAAGTTGCCAGAAGCAGGATACATTCTTGAGAGGAAAGTTTTTGATAAACACATGGCGATGGATGCAGGAAGAGCTGGAGCAAAAATTAAAATTAAAACCTTGGCCAACGCACTTAAAAAGGAAGGGGATTCCTACATAGTCAACTGTGAATCTATGGGAGAAGAGCTTGATATTAAAGCAAAAATTTTAATAGGTGCCGATGGACCAGAATCACATATTGGAAGATGGGCAGGACTTAAAACTGGTACAAAACCAAAAGACATGGAATCAGGAGTTCAATTTGAAATGTGTAACGTTAAAATGGAAGACCCAACAGTTTTGGAATTTTACTTTGGTTCAGTTGCTCCTGGGGGCTACGTTTGGATCTTCCCTAAAGGTGAAGATGTGGCAAACGTTGGTTTAGGTATTATTCAAAGTAAAGCTGATAAAACTGCTTATGAATATTTAGTCGACTTTGTAAAAACTTGCCCAGCTACTAAAGATGGTAAAATCGTTGAATTAAATGTTGGTGGAGATCCAGTCGGTGGAATGATTAAAGACCTTTCTGATGATAATATATTAATCGTTGGTGATGCAGCAGGTCAAGTCCACCCTTTAACTGGTGGAGGAATAATTAACGGTATGACCTGTGGAATGTTTGCAGGAGAAATTGCAGCTAAATCTATTAAAAAGGGAGATTACTCTAAAAAACATCTATCAGAATATGACAAAAGATGTAAAGATCTTTTAGAAGATAAAATGAAAAAATATCTTAAAGTTAGAGATTATCTTGAATCCCTAAGTGATGATGAATTAAATTCAGTAGCGGCCGCTTTTCAAAACGTGGAATTTAAAGAGATAAGTACCGCAGAATTAGTCAAAAAACTTGTTAAGGTTTCTCCTAAGGCCTTGTTAAAATTAGGGAAACTATTTTAGATTGTACTCATATTATTTTAAAAAAAAAACTTATCGCAAAGGTGATCGTATGGAATATAGTTTAAATAAAAAGATGATTTCAGAACTTGTTGGAACCTTTCTTTTGGTATTGTTCGGTACTGGTTCTGCAGTCGGAGCCGCTTTAATGGTAAACAAACTTATACCCAATGGAAGTATAGGTGGTTTAGGTGGGTTTAGTGAATGGTTAGCTGTTAGTTGGGGATTTGGAATTACAGCGATTGGTGTGATCTATGTCTTTGGAAAAATATCTGGAGGGCATATAAATCCAGCTGTCACAATCGGTTTGCTTGTTACCAAAAATATATCCATAAAAGATGGAATTTGTTACATCATAGCTCAATTTATTGGAGCCATCATAGCATCAATAGCTGTGTTTACCATTTTTGGAGATCCTGGAGTTTTCATAGGACAACTCGGTGCTAATGCACCCGCAACTGGTGTCAGCTATTTTCAAGGGTTCATCGCTGAATTGATAGGTACATTTTTCCTTGTATTGGTTGTTATGGGTGTAGCCGTTGATAAAAAAGCAGATCCTGGAACTTATGGTCTTTCAATAGGCCTTACAATCGGAATAGCATTGACATTTTTAGGCCCGATTACAGGTGGTTGTATCAACCCTGCAAGAGGATTTTCACCGATTTTAATAGACTTTTTAGCTGGAGGAGCGAACCTTTTTGGATACTATCCAATTTTTTTATTTGGGCCAATAGTAGGTGGAATAATAGCCGCGTTACTCTATAACTTTATAGCAAAACCAAACATGGAATAATAAAGATAATATTGTTTTCCGATCTTATAAAGATCTTTTTTTATTATTTTTATTTGATGTTTAACTTTTTTTACTATTTTTAATTGGATTTCGTAGAATTAATGTTTTTTAAAGTTCATATCGTAGTGTTTTATAAATTTTCAAATCTTTATGAAATATTTACCAACTACAGCTTCATATCATAGAGCCTTGTAATATATCTTCAAATTTCCAGGAATACTTACCAACTACAACTTCATACCTTAGTGCCTCGTAATAAATCTTTAAATTTCTATGAATATTTACTCACTATAATTCATCATACTCTTATAAAAAGTTTAGTGAATTAAAAAACTCTAAAATAAATATTAATATGTAGTTTTTATTATTTATCTTAAAAATCAATTAAAAACAATTAAATTGGTAGAGTAACAATTTTTAATGATAGTTCAAATATAAAAAAATCAATTTTTTTTAAAAAAAAATCAATAAATAAAATTCTATTTCAAAATAAATAAAATTTATACAAACAACCATCGTCTGCAAAATGGCCATCATATTAAAAGATAATAAAACGAAAATGAGGAATGAAATGAACATTAAAAAGGGACTGCATTTAATTAAAAAAGATGTTAAAGGAAGTTTAATAGAAAACAAGTATGCTCTACTACTATCAACACTGTTATTCATAGTACCATTATTTTTAGGATACCTACTCTCATCTAGTTTAAGAGAATTTATGGATCCTGTTCTTAATGCCTTCAAACAAAAAATTGTTAATGGAGAAATAAAATTAACTGCTGAATCAATATTTATTAATAATTTTAAAGCTATTCTAATCGAATACACTGGAGCAACATTTTTTGGATTAATTACGGTTGCAAATTTAATACTAAATGGGTTGTTAGTTGGATATTTTGGCTCTAAAATAGATTCAAAAACTTTCCTACTAGGTATCACCCCACATGGAATATTTGAAATTCCAGGCCTAATCATTGGAGGAACCGCTGGATTTACTTTACTATATTTTATATTCAATTTTATTAAAGACGTTACAACATACAACACCGATCCAAATCCAATCCAATATACTCGTCATGCCAATGAAAGTTATTACAACGACGAGTACTTTAAGAGATATGAGGAAAAATATTTTAACAAGACCAAGATCTCCAAAAGATTTAGTTATGGTATAAACAACAACTATAAAAAATTAAAGCAGTCCATTATTTTATTTTCAATAGCTACAGTTTTACTTGTTGTAGCAGCATTTATTGAAGCAAAAATCACACCAGAAATAATTCACATCTTCAGCTAGCTTTATTAAAAATTCAATCCTTAAACAATCACCACATCAACAAATGATGAAAAGGTTTATTGAAATGGAAGAATAGGAAAATAGAAAGTTTTTCTAATAAATCGGCTTTGTAGAAATCATGTTTGAATTTTTATGTTAAATGTTTTTATGTAGCGGATTGAAACAATAAAACGTATATCGATTTATTGTTAAAATAAGTTATGACTATTAAAAAATAGTGATCTATGAAGAAAAATAATTCAAATAAGATTATAAACCATAAAAAGTGATTTTAATGACAGGTACAAAAAAAATGATTTGTTTAGTGGATGGAGAACATTACCTTCCTGTAACCAAAGCGGCTATTAATGTTTTCGAAAACATGAATCATGTTGAAGTGGTAGCCATTGTATTTATTGGAGGAACCGAAAAGTTAAGAACAGACGATCCAGATAGTTACAGTGAAATGATGGGTACGCCAGTTTATTTTGGTGAAAGTAAAAATGAAGTACCCTACGATCTAATTGTAGATACGATCAAAAAATATGATGCCGATGTTGTTATGGATTTAAGTGATGAACCAATTTTAGATTATACTAAAAGGTTTAAAATAGCTTCAAAAGTTTTGTCTCTTGGAATACCATACAAAGGACCTGATTTTAACTTCCAACCACTAACACAGTATGATATAGTTGAAAAACCATCGATCAAAATATTAGGAACAGGGAAAAGAATAGGTAAAACAGCAGTTTCAGCATTTGCCGCGAGAAAAATCCATGAAAACAATTATAATCCCTGCGTAATAGCTATGGGTAGGGGAGGACCTGAAACTCCTGAAATAGTTCATGGAGACAAAATGAAAATAACTCCAGAATTTCTAATGGAACAGTCAAATAAAGGAGTTCATGCTGCATCAGACCATTGGGAAGATGCATTAATGAGTAGAGTACTAACCATTGGTTGTAGGCGATGTGGTGGAGGAATGTCTGGAGATGTTTTCTTAACAAATATGGAAGAAGGAGCTAAGATAGCCAACAATCAAGATGTTGAACTTCTCATTTTCGAAGGAAGTGGTGCAGCTATTCCACCAATAAAAACCAATAGAAGTATAGTATTAATTGGGGCAAATCAGCCCTTAATCAACATCGAAAATTTTTTTGGGCCGTTTAGAATTGCATTAGGCGATTTAATTATTTTAACAATGTGTGAAAACCCAATGGCATCAAAAGAAAAAGTTGAAAAAATTGAAGAGATCATCAAGGAAATTAAACCAGAGGCAACACTAATTTCAACCGTTTTTAGACCTAAACCCTTGGAAAACATAAAAGGTAAAAACGTTTTATTCGCAACGACAGCACCAAATACAATAAAAAATGTTTTAGTAGAACATCTTGAAGAAGAATATGGATGTAAAGTTGTTGGAACAACGTCTCATCTTTCCAATAGGTCTTTACTTAAAAAAGATATTAACAAATATATCGATGAAGCAGACGTTATGTTAACAGAACTTAAAGCGGCAGCAGTTGATGTTGCAACAAAAGATTCTCTTGAAGCAGGTTTAAAAGTTGTTTATTGTGATAATGTACCAATAGTCATCAATGAAACGTACCCTGATTTATCAAAATCCATAATCGATCTAGTTGACTTGGCCATTGAAGATTTTAATAAGGAGAATAAAGATCCAATCCTTTAAAAATAAATATGATTTTTTTTAAATTTTGAAATTATTAAACTATTATTTAAAATTGATATAAATCAATTTTATAATTTTAATTTGAATAACATTGAATTTTTATGGTGTTTTTTTGAAACAAGAAAAAGTTAAAAAATTGTTGAGTTTCACAATTAAAGAAAACAATGTAATTAGAGCTTTAAAGCTTCCCCAAGAAATCTTTCTACCTTTACTTTTTTCTGTTCATTATGGTGGAGATTGGAGCCTTAAAAAAAATTCTAAAAAGCTGATGTCCATAAAAGAAAAACTCACCAAATATGATGAAAATAGAAAAGTTGGTTGTACGTTGGAATTAATTTATCTGTTTGTCAACCCAGTACTAGTTTCAGAAGAGGGTAAAATTTATAGAATGGAAAAATGTAGCAACAACAACGAGAGAAAGTTAGTTGAAAGACCTTATAAACTTACAATCAATGGAGAGTACATTCTTAAAGCAACTCTTGATCCAAAAAAGATGAAAATATTTTTAAAACGTTTAGAAGGTCCAATAAATTTCTTGGGACCATGTGCTTATGGTGCCTCCCATGAGATAGAACATCTTAATCATGACTCCATTAAGGGCGTTCCTTTCTATGATTTCGAATATATTTTAGAAGAATAATGTAACGATATTCTTTTCTCATAATTTCTAAATAGACATTTAAAATAGATACTCCTTTTCAATGAAATCCTTATTTTTCATGGCCTTGTCTTTTATAAACTCAAAGATAATTTCATTAAACAATTTATAATTAATAATATTCCATAGATGAATAGCTCTGTAAATACTGAATACTTGCGACCTTGGAAAATGATTTTGAATTATTTTTGCAGAGTCAACAACTTTTGGATATTCCTTAGTTCCATATAAAATTAACAAGTTTGGAAAATTGTTGATCTTGTTAGGTACTCTATATTTTAAGTGTTCCTCTGTAATCTTAAAAAAGTTGTCAACATTTACCGATAGTTTTAATCGATCAAAATATTCTTTTCCAATTCCATACTCTGCTAAAAATCCACGAATGATAAAATTTGGATGTTTTTTATCTAAAATACTAATTCTACACTCCTTCATACCGTTTAATAATTCTTCAATTCTTTTATTTTCATCGTTTTCGATTTTAATAGCTATTTCGTTAATATCTTCAATATCCATTTGGTCTTCTTTATTGACGGTTGTCTCACAGATAACGTCACCACCACCTCTTTTATTAAAATCTACAACATTATTCCTATTAGTTATTTCATCAACAACCTCATTTTTAACGTTAACTCCACTAATAATAGCTGTTTCAATAATATTGGGATATTTATATAACAAATCAACGATGATGACTCCACCAATAGCTATTCCAACTAAGTGAACTTTTTTACCCTTCAAATCGTTAGTTATAAGATTTTTAATAAGTTCTACACAGTTTTTTATTGAAAAATTCATGTCAATTTGGGTCTTACCATGTTCTATTAAATCTAAATAGATACAATGATAATTATTAAATTGTTTCCTTTGTTTTTCCCAAATCCAACTACCCAACAAATTACTATGAATGAAGAGGATAACTTCTTTATTTTTTCTTCCTTCCTCGATGTAATACAATTTTTTTTCCATATTTACTATGGTATCGATACCAGTTCTTATTAATATTTTTCGGATAAAAGTCGTTATCACTACAATTCTACAGATGAAGTTATGTGATAATTTTATGTAACTCCATCATTTTAATGGCCGTTTTTATTTCAAGGGCTATTCTTCTTCCCATACTCATTCCTGAACCATATTTTAAATAGCTGTAAGAAGAACCATTCATAAAAGAGTTGGTTCCACCATCAATCCTTGCACTAATTTCAAACACAATAATCTCAAGATCATCATTAACAAGAGTCTGCATACAAAATGGGCCATTCAATCCAGGAGCAACTAACTTATTAGCTGATTTTACCAACTTATCCCCAATATCAAACACTTTAGTGAGTAAAGACTCTCTCATAACAACAGGGTGGTTACCAGTGATTATATACGATGGACCAAGATCCATATCCAATTGGTCCTTAGATGGGATTCTTACAATACCATCAATACTTGATTCATATCTACTATCCATACCCATCAATTCAACTTCGTCATTTAATGGTGAATAGAAGTAGTGTATACAATAATTACAACCAGCAACGTACTCTTCAATATGAGCTTGTTCAACATCCTCATCCTCTATCCAACCTCTTGATTTCATATCATTAATTTTGCGATTAAACTCATCAGAAGAAGATGCAACAAAGTATCCTCTCCCTCCTCTTGCTCCAGGAAATTTAACCATAACTGACCTATCAATATCCTTTGAATCATCATATTTTTTAGGAATTCTAATATCTTCTCCAACCAACAATTTTCTTTCAAGACCTCTTTCAGCTTCCCATCGTAGAATACTTCGATTTCCATACATAGGAACCATGAAATCATTTTCGATTTCATCAAGACCAGCGTAAGCAACAAACGAACCATGTGGAATGACAACACAGTTCAACGATTTTAACTTCTCTTGAATATCCAGATTAACAATATCACTAAATTTATCCACTAAAATATATTCATCGGCTACATTAAATCGCCTGTAAGGAGTTTCTCTTCCTTTTTCACATACAACAGCCGTTTTAAAACCCTCTTCCTTGGCACCATTTAAAATATGTAACGCTGTGTGGCTTCCAAGTGTAGCTATCGTTATCTCGTCATTATCATATCCATCTAAAACATCAATTATTTCTTCCTTCTTTACATTACTCATAACATTTTCCTCCATTATGAATCCAAAAAATATAACCTTAGTGTAGGTTGAGATGATTAATTTCTATTTAGAGAAATTGTATTCATATTTATCATCTTCTATTATTAACTTGATCTGTATAAATAAAAAGATTTAAAAAAGAAAAAAAAATATAAATGAGGATGAATAAAAGAAGTTTAAAAAGTAGTGAACTTAACCACAAACAATCTTCAATCGTTGATCTATTAAATAATTTGATTCATAACATATAAAGATCAAATTTTAAATAAAAAGTTTCATGAAAATTTAAATAATATGATCTCCTTCAAACTTTAGTCCGAAACCTATAAAATCTGAAGATGAGATAACAAAACTTCTTTAGCTGAAAATAAATCTTCAACAACGAAATGTTTTTAAATAAGAAAACTACAGATAAACATAAATAAGAGAGACAGAATGGTAGAATTTAACAAACCTGGTTCTATTTTAATGAGCCTTTTTTTTGGAGTATTATTATCATTTTTATTCGACAATGTATTCATATTAGTCTTCATAGGATTTCTATCCACTTATTTGACAAATACCGATGAAAAAACTTACCTCGTTGGTATAGTAACCGCATTAATCTACGCTACAGGTAATTTTATTCGAGGATTATTTATAACTCCACCTATCCCTCAAGCCATAATAACACATGCACCCTTAGACACGTTTAATTTACTTGTAGGATTTTTAGTAACCTTATTAATAGCAGCATTTTTGGGATTCGTTGGAGCATATCCTGTACATTATACAAACGAACACTTTAAAAAGAATAAATACAAGTTTTAATACCGACAACCAATTTAATATACCTTGTTGTCTAACCTATAAATTCTTTTAAATAAAACATTCAATATGTTCTTCTAAATTTTTTCAATGATTTAGGAAGTTCAATCAAGTAAAAGTTAAAACCATGAATATCGGAGTATTAGGTGGAACAAAAGGACTTGGAAAATCAATAGCTATTTTTCTAAAACGAAAAGGGTTCGATGTGACTATAACTGGTCGTGATGTTAGTTTAGGTTCTAAAGTTTCTAAAGAACTTGGAATTAGATACTGTGAGGATAATAAAAAAGTTGCTTCCTTAAGTGATATTGTAATCGTCTCAGTTCCCATTGATGCTGTTTGTGGTGTTATAACAGAAATAGCAACTTACTTAAAACCTGGTTCTCTAATTTTAGACGTTGCATCTGTAAAAGAGAAGCCATTCAATATTATGAAAGAATACATTCCCAAAGATGTTGAGTTCATTCCAACTCACCCTGTCTTTGGTCCAAGAACTACAACGTTAGAAGGTCAAATTATTGTTTTAACGCCTGCAATCAAAGGAAAATGGTATGAAAAGCTTATTAAATTTTTAAATGAACATGAAGTTAGGATCATAGAAGTAAGTCCAAAAGAACATGACAAGATGATGGGAATCGTTCAAATTTTAACTCATTTTTCATATATCTCCACCGCTTCAACCATTTTAAAACTTGGAGTAGACATTAAAACCACACGTAAGTTCGCAAGCCCTATTTATAACCTTATGGTAGACATCATTGGACGAATTACATCACAAAATCCTTATCTTACTTACTCCATTCAAAAGGAAAATGAATGTGGCGAAATGATTAGAGATGTCTTTGCAAAAACTGTAAACGAAATAAAAGAAGCAATATCCAATAACAATGAAGATGAATTCATTGATATCGTTAATAAAGCAACAAAAAACATGGATGATGTTCCATCTGCTTTAGGAAGAAGTGACAAGGCAGTTGATTCATTTACCAAAGAAATACGAAACCTTAAAAATTCTATAAATCAAGAAGTAGCCGTTAAAGATATTTATTCCAAGAAGATTCATTTTGGTATTTTAAATGAAATCAATCCTGATTTTATTATCCTAAAAAATTCAAACTCTTCAACGTCACATACAACAAGGTTAAACTTAGCCAACATTGAAGTCTTATCAGATAGTGAATTTATAGAATGGAAAAAAAACAATTTGCCTTCAAAAATTTATGGTGTTAAAGCAACATTCCCTAAAAACTCAAAACCAAAGGTTATAAAAGATACAATTAAAAAAATACCCGATGTTGTCGAGGTTAAAATAGATAACATTTATAGAGACCATCAAGACAAGAATATGATCAGTATAACCTTCTCTATTAAAACATTCAATAAAAAGTCATTGAAGAAAGTAAGTACCCTTTTAGAAGGATTTGGATCCAAAACCTTAGAAACTAAAAACAAGTTTCCCTAAATTACTTCCAGTAACAAAAAATTAAAAGCAAGAAACTGTAGCTCATAATACTATATTTTAGTATTTAGAGAGCAAGAATCTCTGGCTGATTATTAATAATCAGTCGGAGAGTGTGTCAATTGTGAAATCAATAACTGTGTTCTAAATTTTCCAAAAAAACTGATTTTGGCGAATGCCAAAATCCTTTTTGATCAAACTTTTTTCTAAAAAGTTTGGGTTTAATGATTGATTGCCTCCTTAACTTTATCAAAGAATCCCTTTTCTATTGTTTTAATTTCATCACCACTAACTTTTGAAAATTCTTTAAGGATTGATTTTTGTTTATCACTTAGTTTTTGAGGAACTGCAACCTTAACAGTGACATAAAGATTACCTTTTGAATTTCTGTATAAAATAGGCATTCCTTGTCCTCTAAGTTTAAATGTCGATTCACTTTGCGTTCCAGGAGGAATGTTCAACTCAACACCATCAGAAATAGTTTTAACATCGACTTTATCACCCAAACACGCTTGAACAAAACTTATATGTTTCTCAGTGTAAAGGTTAGAGCCACTTCTTTCGAAGTCTTTATGTGGCTTTATATGGATTGAAACATATAAATCTCCATATCCACTATTGAATTCACCAGAGTTTCCATATCCTGGAATTCTAATGCGATTTCCATCCTCAGCACCTGCGGGTATTTTAACATTAACGGTTTCAGGCTCATTGACTATTCCTTTACCATTACACTTATGACAAGGGTTTTTAATTATTTTCCCTGTTCCATGACAGGTTCTACATACACTCATAACTATCTGCTGTCCAAAAAGACCATTACGAATATGTCTTTCTTGCCCTGAACCTCTACAAACTTCACAGGTTTCAATATCAGATCCAGATTCTGCTCCAGAACCATTACAAACAGAACATACAACATCATGATTAAGTGTAATATCTTTTTCAACACCTGTTGATGCTTCTTCTAAGGTGATCTTTATTTCTTTATATAAATCCGAACCTCTTTGAGGACCAGCTCTCCTACTACTTCCTCCACCAAATATTTCTGATAATATATCTCCAATTCCACCAAATCCTTGACCACCACCAAATCCTTGGAAGATATCATCAAAGTTCACGTTCCTAAATATATCCTCTTGACTAAATCCATCCATACCAGCATGACCAAATTGATCGTATCTTTGTTTTTTCTCTGCATCGGATAAGACAGCGTAAGCTTCACTTATTTCTTTAAATTTCTCAGTGAATTCTTCTTTTTCGTCGTTTTCAGCTTTATCTGGATGGTACTTCATTGCCAATTTACGATAAGCTTTTTTTATTTCTTTTTCATTGGCATTTTTATCTACGCCTAAAATTTCATAGTAGTCACGTTTTTCTGCCATTTATTCACCTTATTAGTCATTATGATGTATATAATTATTAATATCACAGTTATTCAACAAAATCTTTATTATACTAACGAATTAAATTTTTATTGTAGGATCCAATCAATGCGTGATGAATGAGAAATCCCTAACTTTACTCTCTTTTAAAAATTTGATCATGTAAATATTTTTAAAATCTTTATTTTATTATTTATCATGCTAATTTTACTTAATCATGCTAATTTTACTTAAAATCGTTAAAAATTTATTATTATTACTTTAATCATGATAATGTCATGATTTTAACTTAACAAGATAAAAAAAAAGATTTATAAAAACAATTTTCCTTATTTTAAAAAATTTATTTTTTAAGGTTAGAAAAATGGAATTTTTTTTTAAAATAAAAAAAAAGAAGATTAGTAAAAAAAAAACTAATCTTAAACTAAAAAAATGCTAACTAATCAGACTTTTATTTGATTTATAGTTTAAATTAATCTACCTATTTTTTAACTTCATAGTCAGCATCTATTGTATCCTCATCTTTAGGAGAATCACCATTATTTTGAGTTTGCTCTTCTTGGGCTTGTTGTTGAGCTTGTGCTGCTGCTTCTTGATAAATTTTAGCACCGATCTCTTGGACAACCTTAGTAAGTTCATCGGTTTTCTCTTTAATAGATGTAATATCATCTTTAGGTAACTCTTCACGAAGTTCAGAGACTAATTTTTCTATATTAGATTTTTCATCATCAGAAATTTTATCTTTAAGATCTTCAAGAGTTTTTTCAGCGGTATATATCATTGAATCTGCATTATTTCTAATCTCAATTTCTTCTTGTTTCTTTTTGTCCTCTTCAGCATTTGTCTCTGCCTCTTTAACCTTTTCTTCAATTTCATCATCAGATAACTTATTTGAAGCTGTGATTGTAATGGTTTGTTCCTTATTAGTCCCCATATCTTTAGCAGAAACATTAATAATACCATTTGCATCTATATCGAATGTGACTTCAATTTGAGGCATGCCTCTTGGTGCTGGTGGAATACCAACCAATTGAAATCTACCAAGAGTTGTGTTATCTGCAGCCATCTTCCTTTCACCTTGTAAAACATGAATATCAACAGAAGGCTGATTATCTGCTGCTGTAGAGAATATTTGACTTTTTTTAGCAGGTATTGTGGTGTTTCTATCAATAAGAGTAGTTGAAACTCCACCTAAAGTTTCAATTCCAAGAGATAATGGTGTAACATCCAATAAAACTAAATCTTTAATTTCACCAGCTAAAACTCCACCTTGAATAGCCGCACCCATTGCTACGCATTCCATAGGATCGATTCCTCTTTCAGGTACTTTGTCTATAAATTTTTCAACGAATTTTTGTACTGAAGGCATCCTTGTAGGTCCTCCAACAAGAATGATCTTGTCAACATCTGATTTAGACATTTTAGCATCTTTTAATGCTTGTTCCATTGGATTTCCACATTTTTTAATGATTGGATCAACTAATTCCTCTAATTTGGCTCTTGTTAAAGTGTTAATAAGGTTTTTAGGACCGTCACTTCCCATTGTAATAAATGGTAAGTTAATCTCTGTGGTTAAAGTTGTGGAAAGTTCTATTTTTGCTTTTTCTGCTGCTTCTCGAAGTCTTTGAACCGCTTGATCATCTTCCATCAAATCAATACCAGTTCCGTTTTTAAACTCTCCAGCCAAATATTTCATTATGACGTTGTCCATATCTGTTCCGCCTAATTTGGTGTCTCCGCTTGTGGATTTAACTTCAAATACTCCTCCACCAAACTCCATTATAGTAACATCTAATGTTCCACCGCCTAAATCAAAAACTAAAATTTCAACTTCATCATCTGACTGTTTATCAAGACCATAAGCCAAACTTGCTGCAGTTGGTTCATTAACAAGTCTTACTACATCCAAACCAGCTATTGTACCAGCATCTTTTGTGGCCGTTCTTTGATTATCATCAAAGTAAGCAGGAACAGTGATTACGGTTTTTTTAACTTCTTCACCAAGGAAAGATTCAGCATCTTTTTTGATTTTCTGTAAGATAAAAGCAGAGATTTCTTGAGGAGTGTACTCCTTTCCTTGGATTTTAACCTTATAACCAGTTCCCATACTTCTTTTAATTGCACTGATAGTATTTTCAGGATTAGTAACAGCTTGTCTTCTTGCAGGTTCTCCAACTAATCTTTGCCCATCAGCTGTAAAAGCGACATAACTTGGAAATGCTTTACCATATTGACTTGCGCCCTCTGCACTTGGTATGACTGTAGGTTTCCCACCGACTAAAACTGATGCTGCTGAGTTACTTGTTCCTAAATCAATACCAATAATTTTTTCTTTTTTCATATTTTCTGCCATGATTATCACCATATAAGTTTATTTTATTAAATTTTTATTAGTCTATTAATATTTATTTTATTAATCCATTTAATGAGGTAGTTACTAACTCACAAGTTGAAATATTTATTTAATTTATTAATATCATCATTTAAATCACCAATCAATCGTTATAATATAAAATAATTTGTCATGTTAAATATTAACAACTAAACATCGACAATCCATAAGAAATATTAATTAATTTTTAGTAAATCTTAATTGATTAGTGTAGTTATTCTTTATTCTTTTTTTATCTCTCCATTCTCTTTTTTAGGCTTTTTACAGACCTTAACTTTAGAATATTTAATAACCTTATCTTTTAAGGTGTATCCTTTCATTAATTCCTCAATTACTACACCATCTTCATAATCATCCTTATCTTCCACCATGAGAGCTTCATGTTTAAATGGATCAAATTTTACATCTTTAGCCTCAATTTCTTTAAGACCTTCTTTCTCAAGAACATTTTTTAATTTTGCATATATCAACTCTGTACCTTCCTTAAGTTCATCCATATTTTTAGATTGTTTTAAAACTCTTTCAAGGTCTTCATAACAGTCAAGAATATTCATTATTAAATTTTCATTAGCAAAGTTAATAATATTTTGATTATGCTTTTCATTTTGCTTTTTAAAGTTTTCAAAATCAGCTTGAAGCCTAAGATAACGAGAATTTTGTTCTTCTAATTCTTCATCCTTTTTGACAAGATCTTCATTTGCATCGATTAAATTTTGATCTTTTAAATCCAATTTTTCCTCTGTTTCGGTTAATTTTTCATTTTTATCCTCTAAATCAGATTTTAATTGTTTTAATTCTTCTTTTAACTTTGTTATCTTGGTATCATCAGCCATCACATCACCTTCAAAGTTCAATGTAAGTAGTAAGAAAGATTTTCAATTTATAACAACAATTTAAAAGTTACTTTTAAATAAATTCCAATGAAAATTGTAAATTTAAGAGATTAAGTTGAATTGACTGTTGATACTGAATTTTGAATTAATAAAAACAAAATATAAAATAGCTAAATAACCATCTAATCATCAGACCAAATTTAACCATTTATTTTATATTATTGAGTTCAAACCTTTTATAAATGTTTTAATTAATTAAATCAGCAGTTTAAATAGGTCAAAAAATGGAAAATATTAAAGTAACAAAAAGTAATCTTTCCCAATTATATTATAGTAACTAAATGTTATATAAATGTTTCGATTTTAGTAACTTAAAGTAAATAAAAAAATAGTCATATATTATTAGTAAATTATTATATATAATTATATCTATTAATATCGTTGTTTGTTGTTTTAAAATCTCGACTGCCGTGATTGTTTACAATATGAAAAGATACTAAACGTTAGAGTAACACCAGAAAACATTTTTAAGATACGATTATTCGTGACTATGAACAGCTATTTATCAATTGGTAAAATAGATCATAGATTCATTAATTTTTATTAGCGGCTATAAAAATTTATCTTGATAAATTTAAAAGGTTCTTAAAATTTAAGTAATTCCAAAAATATAACACTAATAAAAGAATAATTGCCATTATTAGAACCAAGGTGTCTGATTTATTGGTGATCAACGAATCCTGTAATTTCTTGAATTTCCTTGTAACCTTTGGAAATCAGTATCCCTACTAAAAGTACATTCAGATACACGTATTTATAAACAGATTTCTTAGTATAGACATGAATATCCCTTAAATCCAATTCATTTTTAAAATTTGAAAAATTCCTCAATTTTCCACCTTGTTCGCCTAAAATCCTCCCATTTAAGACAAATCAAATAATTTCTCCCTTAAAGATTTGTAAATTGGATTTTTAGGATGGTTTATATCAAAATAATCTAACAAGTTTTGAATCTTATCTTTTAGAACTTCCAAACTTGGTTTCTCCTTAAGAAATATCAAAGGCACAATTTTATACTTATTTATACCAGTTAAATAGTTCATAGCACTGTAAAAACCTTTATCACACAAAATTAACTGTCTTTTTCTTAAAATTTTCCTTTTTTAAGCTAAAATAAGATTTCATCAAATATTTTACTATCATGCGGTGATCCCTCATGTACTAATATAGCCAATGGCTTACAAGTCTTCTGATCCATTAGTTATTGTCATTTTAAAACCTGAATAATGCCAAATACTCGTAATAAGCTCTTTTATAGTCTTTAGTAAGCAACATTTCCTTACTTAAAAACTTCCCACTGAACTTTAAATCTAATGTGATTGAAGTTGAATTAACTATTATGGTCTTAATATTTCTTATTTTTTGAAATTGTAGCTTATTTAATGTTTTTAAAGCTAATTCCAAGTATTTTCCTCACTACGTTGAATAAATCTCTCTTATTTTTTCTATTTTTGGTAAGTCTTTAATACCGAGAAAATTACGAAGCTTAGACTTACTATTCACTTGATTGTGAACATTATTCAGCCCTAATTTAAAAAATATTGATAATAATACCAATTTTAACATTATTTGATGGCTTTCAATCTTTTTTAAGCCATTTCAAGCTAATTCTTCTTGAAAAGTTCTATGAATCGATAACTTTAAGTACTTTGCCAAACAATATCCATATAGGTCTTTTTTATCAGGATTTAACGGGATTTTCATTTTAAATCATCAATTAAATATATAATCCCGATAGTATTTAAATATTTCGATTTTAAAAGCCCTAAATTTAAAACTATTTGTAAATAATTTGTGCTTTTAATGAAGTGCCATGATTAATTGTTATTTATTGGGAAATACCTTTAAAGAAGTCGTGAAACTTTCATGAAAATCAGACACCTTGATCAGAACATAATCTTTAAAAAACTGTTTAAAATTTGTTAAAAAATTACAAGATTTATAAATTCTTTTATTTAAATTTAAGAACTAATCATTGAGTTTATTTCAATTTTTACAATGAAATATTATGTATTTTTAGACTCCAAAATGTATAAATCATGTTACAACATGAAATAAGTATGAAAAGTGCTCTAAAATTCACTCAATTTCCAACACCCTGTATATAGTGTACGCAGTAATACAATATAAATACAATATAAATATTAAAATAACAAAAAGTTATATAAATAGTAAGTAACATAGTATATTTTATGATAGATAACAATAACTTAAACAACATGGACATTGAAGATATTCTTGATGTTATGGGGTGCCGTACTAGGAGAGAGATCATAACTCTTTTAAGAGAGGAGCCAAGATTTGTTAGTGAAATCTCAAAAAAGTTAGAAGTAGGTCAAAAAGCTATTATAGAACATTTAAAAGCTATGGAAGAGATGGGAATTCTAGAATCTTCTTTTAAAAAAGTGGTAAGAGGTAGGCCTCGTAAATATTATGAACTACCTAACGATTTCAGTATACATATCACCATAACAAAAAATACTCTAAAGATCGATATTACAGAAGATCTTTTAAATTTAAAACAACTACCTTCTGGTGATGAGTGGTCAAAATTGTTAGAATTAGAAAAAAAAATTGATAACGGCCATTGGGAAGCCATTGAAGATTTAAAAAGTCAAATTAGGATTTATAACAATCTTAAAGAAAGAGCAGAATATATTTTAGAAAGAGTTCATAGAGAAAAATTCAGACGATCATGAAGTATTATCAATAATAAAATGACAGGTGATAGCATGAAAGGAAAAGTATTCTATGGTAAAGGAATGAGTGGAATTAAAGAGGAATATCCAGATATTTATGAGGCAGTTGTTGGATTGAACGAAGTGGTTTTTACAGGTAAAATTTTAGATTATAAAACTCAGAAGTTGATAGCCATTGCCATTGCTGCATCAAACTCTGATAATAGAGCCATTAAAAAGCAGATTTCAAGTGCTATTTCTGAATTTAAGGTTAGTAAAGACGAGATCATGGACGTGCTTCGTGTTGTTTTATTAACGTCAGGTATGCCTCAGTTTATTAAAGCCGTTAACATATTAAATGAAATTTTTAATGATTAAACAACTTTAAAAAAAATGATAGAAATAGAAGAGCTATGCAAAATCTTAGACATCATGGTAGAAGAATTTAAAGACTACTGTTCAAATAAACAGAACATGCTCATAAATGAATTTAGAAAATGGAAAAAAAGCAAGTAAAGTAGTATGGCGAACCACCTTCTCTGGAAAAAAACAGGTAAACTAGTGTCATGAAAATTTAATTTTTGCGATAATTTTATATATAGTTTTTATGAATAATATAAATAAGAGTTCCACGAATTAAGCTGGAATTTCACTAAAACGATACAAATGAAAAAAATTATCAAAGTATTATATTAGAATAATTAAATTTTCACAACACTAGTAATGGCGAACCACCTTCTCTGGAAAAAAAACAGGTAAACTAGTATGGCGAACCATCTTTTTTAATTTTGTCTTTAATTTCGTCATGGATCTTTGGATAGGTTCCTTGTTTATGGTCTGTACGAATTTTTTCAAGAATTTCATTGGTTGCAATAGTGACTGGACAATTTAGAGTGCATAAACCACAAAGAGTGCATTTGTAAAGACCTGAATCAAAACTATCATCCATATTCTTAATAAATCTGCTTATAGCAACACCTCGACCGCCTAAATAGTTGTTAAAGCCAAACTCATTACCAATAACTTTGTAAACTGGGCAGGTTACCACACAACTACCACAACCAATACAATATAAGGATTCCTTAATATTTTTCATTGCCTTAGATCTTCCATTATCTAGAAATATAACAACTACTTTCCATGCTCCATACATATTTTTTAAGATCTTTTTCTCAATGTCAGCTGTTTTAGAAGGACCAGATATTATATTCATGTAAGACGTTATCTTTGATCCTGTTGCATAAACAGTTTCTAATTTAGCTATTGAAATAGCATCTTCAATGGTCTCAACAAGTTTATCAATACCAACTACAACAATATGTGTTTTCATTAAAGAAACCAAGGATATGTTGCCCTCATTATGAACAAAAACAATGGAACCGTCTTGACTTGCTATCGCATTAGCACCACTCAAACCAACATTAGAATTAGCTATTTTTTCTTTAACATCCTCTCTAATAACGTTCATAATTTCGTGGGGATCAGGTTTAATATTAAGGTTCATTGCTGAGTTAACAACGTCCGCTATGTGTTCTACATCTAAATGTGAGGCAGGTCCAGTGGGATGTGTTGGTTCGTTGTTAGTTTCTTTAAGTTGGAGTATACGATCCCCAAGATCGGTTTCAACAACTTCAACACCTTTTAATTTAAGGAAATCAGAAATAGTTATTTCTCTAAGGGTATTGGACTTGGATTTCCCTACAACATCCTCTTTTTCTTCTTTAACGATGTTATAAATAATATCTCTTGCTTGTTTATCATCCTCTGCAAAGAAAACGTCTACACCATTTTTTTTTAAAGATTGTCTAGCTGCCTCAAGAAGTTCACGATTATCTTCAATTCCCCTTTTTCTGATGTTTTTAACTTTTTCTTCAAGTTCTTTAATTTGAGGATCATTTAATAACTTCTTTCTTTTATCAACTAAAGTTTTAAAAGATTTATTCATGATTCTAATCTCATCAGAATTCATTGAGTGTCCTCCTTAAAACGAATTCAGAAATATCTAAAACTGGTATTGAAGAATTTTCATCTAAGTTCAAATGACAAAAAGGACAAGTGGTGATGATAAGCTCAGCTTCTGTATTTTCAGCTTCTTTCATTCGATTAATAGCTATCTCTTTAGATATTTCAGGATAAGCTGATTTAACTCCCCCACCAGAGCCACAACACATAGAGTTCTCTTTAATATTTTCCATTTCTTTTAAATTAGCAAAATTCTCAATAACCTCTCTTGGAGCATCATATTCTCCAGCATGTCTTCCCAAATGACATGGGTCATGATAAGTGACTATTAAATCCTTTGGATTATTTTTTTCTAATTTACCTTCATTAATCAAGTCTTTTAACAACTGACTTATATGGATAACATCCAAATCAACACCAAAATATTTCTTGTAATCTTTTTTAAGTGTTTTATAGCAGCCTGCACAACTTACTAAAATTTTTTCATCTTTAAATTGATCCGAATTCTTTTTCATCACGCCTTTAGCGTCTTCTTCAAATCCAGTTCTTAAAAGAAAAGAACCACAGCATCCTTCATTGTCAATTGTATAATAAT
Organism: Candidatus Methanovirga aequatorialis; assembly: GCA_031282205.1. GTDB lineage: Archaea > Methanobacteriota > Methanobacteria > Methanobacteriales > Methanobacteriaceae > Methanovirga > Methanovirga aequatorialis. Next base: position 38,965 of record JAITEE010000148.1, read on the forward strand.
CAATATCAAGTAGATTCAATAGCTTCTCTGTAGAATTAGGAATATTTTTTAACTTTTCTCTTCCAGTACATCCTTTAAAATATAACATTAGGTATCCACCCTATAAAAAATATGAAAACATTGTTTTTTAAAATAATGCGTCTAATTTGTCGATGCAAATAAAATCTTATATAAATTATACAAGCCTATTGACTACCAAATAGAGGTTGTTACAGGTTCATTTGATCAATTCAAATTCGATAAAATTAAATATTTTAATCAATTAATAAATAAAATAACTTACAAATAAATAAAGCATTATAATAAATTAAATTAAAAATAAATAAATTAACATAATGCGGCCAATTAAGAGTTTAAACCATTTAAAAATTTTAAATCAATTAGTGATGTTATCAACAATTAAAATTACTTTAAATCATTTATTATATTCATGAGCAAAATTTAATATTTAACTTGTAAATTTAAGACACCATGATACGTTATCCACCAAACGTATGATCCAATTAATAATTAAATTTTAGTTAAAATTGTTGGGCAAACTCTAATAGAAAAACTAATTTAATATTAAAGTAAGATATGATTATTATAATTTATAAAAATTTTGATAATTGATGATGTATCATGGTTTTATATTGATTAGTTTTATGATGTTGATTAACTTAAATACCATAACAATACGAAGTTAAGGGTGTTACCATGAAAGAAGATATTCCTATAAATGATATTAAGAGAAAAATAAGTAAAACTGGAATTTTTGTTGGAATTCTTATTATACTTTTTGCACTGACTTGGATCGCTGTTGAGTTAGGACTTATTCCAAAAGTTATTCTAAACTTGTGGCCCCAAATTATATTGTTAATCGTTGGAATATTTATTTTATACAAAGCGTTGTAACAAAGAATAAAATAATTTCTAATCAATGAAAAAAACTTAACTAAAAAATAAAAGGTGAATGAGTATGGAACTAATGAAAAAATTATCTCTTACTCCAGGAATTTCTGGATTTGAAGGAGAAATTACGAATATTATTAAAGATGAACTTAACGAGTACGTTGACTGTGTTGAAGAAGATTTGTTAGGTAATGTAATAGCCACTAAAAAAGGAGAATCTTCGACAAAAATAATGTTAGCTGCTCATATGGATGAAATAGGACTTATGGTACGATATATTGATAAAAAAGGTTTTATACTATTTACTAAAATTGGTGGAATCAACGATCAAATGTTAATGAATCAAAAAGTGATAATTCATGGATCAAAAGGAGATGTCGTAGGTGTTATTGGTTCAAAACCTCCTCATGTAATGAAACAAGATGAAAGAAAAAAAATGATTGACTATGAGAAGATGTTCATAGACATTGGATCATTTTCAAAAGAAGAAAGTGAAAAGTTAGTATCCGTTGGTGATCCAATAACATTTAAAGCTGATTTTGAGGAGTTTCCTAATGATCTAATAATGGGAAAAGCATTGGACAATAGAATCGGTTGTTATGTAATGATAGAAACCTTAAAAAGAATAAATACAAAAGCAACCGTTTATGGTGTTGGAACCGTTCAAGAAGAAGTTGGTTTAAAAGGAGCTAAAGTGTCTGCATTTAAAATAAATCCAGATTTAGCTTTTGCTCTTGATGTTACAATATCTGGAGACCATCCTGGGATTGAAAAGAAAGATTCCCCTGTAGTAATTGGAAAAGGTCCAGCTATTGTTTTAGTAGATGCGAGTGGAAGAGGAATAATAATAACCAAAAAAATAAAAAAGATTTTAACAGAAGCAGGAAAAAGAGGGAACATTGATTATCAGTTGGAGGTAAGTGATGGTGGAACAACCGACGGAACAGCCATTCATTTAACAAGAGAAGGTATCCCAACTGGAGTTCTTTCAGTCCCTACAAGATATATCCATACAACTGTTAGTGTTGCAAGCATGAAAGATGTCGAAAAAACGATAGATTTACTGGTAGAAGCTATTAATAACATAAAATAGCTATTGTCTAATAAATCAGATTTATGTCCATCGACATTATTGTTTAAAACTCGTTATGGGAACACTCTTATCAAGTACATACTTTTATCTCTACCACTAGAATCACAGTAGAACTTAATCATGAAACTAATTATTTATATTTGCAAATAATTAAATTTATATATGTGATTAGTTATGACAATAGAACCAAAAATTTGTTTAACAATTTAAATGACTTAAAATTTAGTAGACGTTAAAAAAATGAAAAATGCCTAAAATTATTATGAAAGTAGTTATACCAATTTTTAAATGCCGTTTTAAATAATGAAAAATGTTTAGTAAAAACGATGATCGATCTCCCAATACAACCATTTTTTAAAAAAGCTGTTTAAAGTAAGCATGTCTGATTTTTAGTGAAATGAACATTAAATATTTAAAATTTTATGTTTAAAAGTTTTTAGATGATGTTCCAAGAATTTAAAAAATATGTTCAATGTTTTAGTTGAAGTAGTTCTAAATATGAATTTGTTTCAAAACCACCTGTTATGTCCAGCTTACTAAAAATTCCATGAATTTTATCTATAGAATCCTGATAATCTGAATCATCCTCCAAATCAACTTCTATTTCAATATATGGATCTAATCCTTCAACGTCATCTAAACTTATAATATATTCATCTAAATTATAGATTTCCCTTGTTTTTTGAACGAATCCGCCCTTATAAAAACCTAATTTTTCAAAAATTTTTAAAATTTTATCTCCATCTTCAACACATAGTTCAATCTCTTCTCTTGTCTTAGAAATATCATCGATTTTAGGTCCTTTATACGTAATAATAGTCATTTCTTCATTTTCTTTAATAATGTTCCTTATTCTGAATGCTTTATCATTTTGAGCAAAACCTATGTCATACCTTTCCAGATAAATATCTTTTTGAACTTCTTCACCCATTTTAACTATTTTAAGTTCTTTTAATTTTTTTTTAACCTTATCAAAGTCACCTATTTTTGCTTTAATCTCCACTTCAATCAAATCAACACTCTCCCATCTTTAAGTTGATTTTCAACGTTGTATATTATATAACGTAATACATATATTAATAATTCTAAATATATGTTCGTAATAATAAGTAATAATCATATATATAAATAAAAATAATAATTCAAAGTAATAACAATAATTCATGGAATAGTAGATAAACATGAACTATAATGATAGATTATTATAATACATTATCGCATAAAATCATATACGTGCCACCTATACAAATTTTAATCATGTCCATAAACTCATTTTAATAGATTAAACCTCCTCTTATTAACAATAGGGGATACAGCTATAAGATTATTACAACAAATTTTATATTCATGATTTTCAACTAATATACCGATCAATAATCAAAATATTAAAATACTTACTTCCAATGAATTTTATATTTTTTAAATAGGTTTATATATTATAGTATTATATTTATTAACAAGGATTCTTTTACTTACTTTTTTAAATATTCGTTGTTGTGAGGTTTTAAATTGACTGAAAGTAATATTAAAATTGAAAATATTGTTTCTTCTGCCAGTATCGGGAAAGATATAGATTTAAAAGAAGTTTCTAAGAACTTAGAAGGTGTTACTTTTAATCGTGAGCAGTTTCCAGGGTTAGTATTTAAATTACCAGATCCTAAAACCGCCCATTTAATTTTCAGCTCTGGGAAATTAGTATGTACTGGTGCCAAAACCATAGAAGATTCCAAATTAGCTATAAAAAGAACTGTTGATTTAATGAGAGCTATGGATAAAGATATTTCCCATGAATTTGATATAAAAATACAAAATATTGTTGCATCTGCTAATTTAGGTGTGACATTAAATTTGGAGGTAATCGCTTTAGAATTACCAAATACAGAATATGAACCTGAACAATTCCCAGGTTTAGTTTTTAGACTTAGTGATCCTAAAGTCGTTTTATTATTATTTGGCTCAGGAAAAGTTGTTTGTACTGGAGCTAAAACATTTGATGATGCTAAAGTTGGTGTGGGAAAAACACAAAAAGAGCTTAAGCGGTTGAATTTAATGTAACTGGTGATATGTTTGATTAAACTTATAGCGTTCGATTTAGATAATGTTATTATTGATGGTGAAGCCATAGATGAGATAGGAAAATTAGTTAATGTTCAAGATGAAATTGCAAAAATCACTGAAGAAGCAATGAATGGTGATTTAGACTTTGAAACTTCTATAAAAAAGAGAGCTGAACTTTTAGCTGGAGCGTCTGTAAAAGATATTAAAAAACTTGGTGAAGATATAAAGCTTATGAAAGGAGCCGAAGAGACCATAAAAGTTTTAAAAGATAAAGGCTATCTAATAGCTATTATCAGTGGTAGTTTTGATTTAATAGCAAACCCTTTAAAAGAAAAACTTAATATTGGTTTCCTGTTTACAAATTCATTAGTTGAAGATGATGAGGGAAAATTAACTGGTGAGGTTACAGGATCACTAGTCAAAGACAGTAAAGCAGATGTTCTTAAAAGGCTTATAGAAGAAAACAACATCCTATTAGATGAGTGTGTAGCCATTGGTGATGGGGCAAATGACATATCCATGCTCAAAGCAAGTGGGTTAAGCATTGCCTTTAATGCAAAACCATCTGTTAAAGAAATAGCCGACGTTGTCATTGAAGATAAGGATCTAACTAAAATTTTAGATGTTATAGAGGTGCAAAAATCCAATGAAGGTAAAGGAGAAGCTATTAAAGAAACACCAGAAAAAGAACAAGATCCTGAGGAAAAATCTGTCAACGTTTCCACACTCCCTAATGAAGAAGAAAAACATGATAAGGAAGGATCTGATGAAAAATCTAAGAATTTTAAAAAGAAACCCAAAAGAAAAAAACTCCCTAAAACAGATTTTGTTCCAGCTAACGATTTTTTAGAAGTACTAAATCAAAAAAACGAACATGAACGCATTATAATTGAAATAGCTGATGTAAGAGATGAATACAACAAAATTTCTAAAGAACAAAGATTACTTAGAGACAAACTTAACGATGAATTAAAAGAAAATCTTAAATTGGCAGGTGAGTTTAGAGATAATCGTAATAAAACCAATGAAGAAGTCGAAAAATATAAAAAATTTCGTAACAAAGTAAACAATGAAATTAAAAAACTTGAGTTCTCTTCTGGTAAAAAAGATATAATGGATCTTGAAAAGGAAATAGAAAAAATAGATAAAATTGTTGAAACAAATGTTTTAGATATTAAAAAGGAAAATCAGCTTGTTAAAAAAGCTAATGATCTAAGAAAACAAATTAACGAGTTTAAAGAAGATGAAAAAGTTAAAATATTAGTTGATAAACTTAAAAAAGAATCTGAAGAACATCACAGTAAAGTTGTTGAGTTATCAGAAAAGGCTCAAGAGTTCCATGACAAAATGGTCGATTGTTTCAAAAAAACTAATGATATTAGAAACAAAGCTGATGAAGCACATAAGTTATTTATTAAATCAAGAAATGACGCTTCAGCCAAACATGAAGACTTCAAAATGGTTTTAAGTGAAATTCATCTCATTAACAGTAAACTGAACAGCTTCCGTGGCAAAAGAAAAAATATGACCAATGAATCAACAATTAAACAAAATAAGGAAGAGAAAGAAAAAGCTGAAAATATCTTTGAAAGATTTAAAAAAGGTAAAAAACTCAGTACTGATGAGCTTTTACTTTTACAAAGACATAACATTTGTTAAAATTTGAATAATTATTCATGTAGGGCTTAATTAAAAATACTGGTTCCAGTTTAAGATATTGAAGTCTGGATCAATGTTTTAAATTTTTAATTCAAAATAGGCAACCACAGATACATATTGCTTTAAATAGCATTAAAGCCTCCATTTAAATCTTTACAATATTATTTAAATTAAATGAATAGGATACCATAAGACGAGGCTAAAAATGGAAAATGAAGAGATCAGTAACAAAAGTTCAAGTCAAAAAGCAATCAAATTGGAGACGTGTTATCTCTGTAATCAAAAATTTGATGTTAACAAAGATGACAATAATCACTATCACTATGGGAAATATCCTATGTGTGCTAACTGTAGTGAAGCTTATGGATTCTTTAGTAATAAAACCAGTATAACATCATGTTAAGAGTAAAAAGTGTTTATAAAATGAAATATTAAATTTTAAACTAAACATGATTATAGTGAATTGCAAAATTAAATTTTTATTATTTTTAAAATGCTTTATTTTTTATAATTTATTTACTAAAACGAAGAATAAATTCTTCTAAATTCACTTTGTGAATAATATCAAGGATTACTAATTTAAATTAAATTTAAAATGAACTTTTAATAAAAATTATCATGGCAAAATTCCAAATCTTAAATTAAAAAAAATATTAGATCAATATAAATAATTTTACAAAACACTATAAAAGGTTGAATAACGCAATGATCTCAAATAGGATGTTGCATATTAAAAAGGGTTTATTTGTCATTATAATGCTAAATACAACAATTATATTTAAAATTTATAGACAACGGGATATAAAATGAAGGAAGTGATCATTTGCGAAAAGCCAAGTTCATCAGAAAAAATAGCTAAGGCTTTATCGTCAAAAGCAAAAAAGAAAAAATACCAGAAAAAAGTAAATTATTGGGAAATTGAAGAAGATGATAAAAAAATTAGGATTTTAACAGCTGTTGGACACCTTTATTCATTAACACCTAAAAACACAAGAGAAAAAATTTTCTTTGATTTAAAATGGGTTCCCCTGTATGACACCGACAAAAACAAAAAATATGTTAAGGAGTATATCAATGCAATTGAAAAGTTTGCTAAAGGTGCAGACAGGTACATCCATGCATGTGATTATGATATTGAAGGAACTTTAATTGGATTTAATGCCCTTAAATATGGTTGTGGTAGTGATGCTCTTAATAAGGTTCAACGTATGAAATTTTCCACCTTAACAAAAAAAGACATCAAAGAAAGTTACGAAAACATGATAGAGTTAGATATCAATCAAGTTAATAGTGGAATAGCAAGGCATGTTTTAGATTTTATATTTGGAGTTAATATCTCTAAAGCGTTGATGAAATCTGTTAGTAATGTCAAATCTAGATATTTAACTTTATCTGCTGGAAGAGTTCAAACCCCAACCTTATCTATTTTAGTCGATAGAGAAAAAGAGATTCAAGCCTTTATCCCAGAACCATACTGGTTAATAAAAGCACTGTTAGATCATGATATCGTAGCAGACTATTCTAAAGGAAAAATATTTGATAAAAAACACGGAGAAGAAGTATTGGCGAATTCTAAGAAAGATAGTTATGCCACTGTTAACAACGTGAAAATATCAAAAACAAAGAAAAAACTACCTATTCCATTTAATTTAGGAGGATTACAATCTGAAGCATATAGTGTTTTTGGTTTTAGTCCTAAAAGAACACAAGTCGCAGCACAAAAACTTTATACTGGAGGATTTACATCTTACCCCCGTACATCATCTCAAAAACTTCCAGAATCGTTAAATTTGCCAGATATCCTTAAACAACTTTCTAAAAACTCTAAGTATAAAGAACATATCTCAAAGTTACCTAAAAAATTAAAACCAAATGAAGGTAAAAAAACTGATGCTGCTCACCCTGCAATTCACCCCACAGGAATTTTACCAACGAAATTAGATAAAGACGAACTTAAAATATACAACCTCGTTGTTTACAGATTTATTAGTCTCTTTGGAGAAGACGCTGAAATTGAAAGTATGAAGGCCAACTTAGATATCGGTGGGGAGGATTTCATGTTCAAAAGAAAAAGAACATCATTTTTAGGTTGGTTAGAACATTACCCCTATTCTAAAATTGAAAATGATGAATTTCCAGATATCAAGAAAGGAAATAAAATCAAGGTTAATAAAATAAAATCTGAAGAGAAAGAAACAAAGCCTCCTGGAAGATATAATGAGGCATCACTCGTTAAAGAACTTGAAAAAAGAGAATTAGGAACTAAGGCAACACGTGCAGATATTATTGCTAAACTTTATGATAGAGAGTATATTTCGGGTAAAAAGATTGAGGTCAATCAGCTTGGAGAGAATATTATTGATACTCTTAAAGAATACAGCGAAAATATAACCAGCGAAGAATTAACACGATCTTTTGAAAAAGATTTGGATGGGATAATGAATGAAAAAACAACTAAGGACAAAGTTATTGGTAATGCAAAAGATGAAGTTCTCTCCATTCTAAAAGATATTGAAAAAAATGAGAAAGAAATTGGTAATGGGCTTTATAATGCATACCAACAAAGCAGAATAGTCGGAAAGTGTAGTTGTGGAGGAGACTTAGCAATAAAATATTCTCCAAGAAATAAAAGTACCTTTGTTGGTTGCTCAAAATTCCCTGATTGTAAAACAGCCTATCCTTTACCTCGTGGAGCAAACGTTTTAAAGTCTAAGTGTGAAAAATGTGATTTACCTATGATTTCCTATGGAAGGCCAGCCAAAAGGTTTTGCTTAGATCCTAAATGTGGAAAGCCAGCTGAAAATTATATTCCTAAAGTTGTTGGTAAATGTCCTGAATGTGGTAACGAGTTAATACAGCGTTCAGGAAGATATGGAGAATTTATTGGTTGTTTAGGTTTTCCAAAATGCAAATTTACATCATCAATCGATGATTTAGAATCCAATGAGTCAAAAGAAAAAACCTAACAAAATTATGGTGTTTTTAGTATTTCGTGAACCAATTCTTTCAAGTTAAAACTAAATTAGAACTCTACTATATACTACCAGAGACGATTTAGAAGAATTTATTCTCCATCTCTTCAGTTTTATAAATTAAAAATGTTTATTTTAGTAAGATACTCATAAACAATTTTCATTTAACAAAATAGACTATAATGAATTTGATAAGGTTCTTAAAAAATGAATTCTTTAAAATCGTATTCAATCAATATGATTCTTTTATAATATAAAATAACTATTTTTAATTAATAAAATTTTAAAATAAATATTTTTATAGTATTAAAACTAAAAATAAAGAAAAAACAAGTTTTTTCTAACTTAAAATAAATTTTAACTATAGTGTATTGAATAACGTTTGTAAGTAATAAAATTTTTAATAATTTATTACAAATATTAAATTTTTAATTAAAGAAATTATAATTAATATTTTTAAAAATAAAAGTATTTTAACAGTTATTTTAATAAT
>JAITEE010000179.1 GCA_031282205.1 Candidatus Methanovirga aequatorialis
AGCTTACTTATTCATTTATTAAATATATTAAAACTTAAAATCAAGTATTTTAGTTTAAAATCCAATATAAAGAGGTATTTTTATAAAATAAGATATTTACAACCTTAAAACATGACAGAAAAGGTTCGACAATGCTTCGATTTTTGCTCAAAATCTAACACCCTATAATATATATAACAATAAAAATAAATCAGAAAATTAAAGATTCCTACCTTTTTAAAGTTAGACTTTAGAAAATATTTAAAAGATTTGAAAAGCAGTCAAATGGTCTAAAACTTCAAAGGTTTACAACCTTAAAAAAGTACATTTATATATAACTTATATTAAAAAAATAGTTAATTGATAAGATTAATAATTAGTTTAAAAACCTAAATGATTAATGGGAATCCAATTATTTTAAAATTTAACTAATTAGATAATCAAATTATAATGATTTTGGTAAAGTTTGTCAATATAAAATATCAATATCCAATGTTATCTATTTAAACTTAATTTAGAGAATTTCATAAGAAAGAATTAAGCTAATAATTGATAAACGTTACCGTTATCACTATAAATGATTGATAAAGTGAATAATTATTTTTGAATTAAATTAGCATTTATTAAGTTTACTTGAATAAAATAAATATTTACTAATGCTATATGTATTTTTATATCGATTTAGTTTTTAGAAATAGATTAAGTACAAGTATATTGAGTACGTTTATGATAAGTTCGGTGGGATATTATGGCTGAAGATATTGAAGCAAATGCTCAAAAGAAGTTAAAATCAAGAATAAGAAAATTTAAGAAGATTTTAAAAGATGAAAATGAAAAAGAAGAGTTATTTGATACATTGGGTGCTTCTGTAGAGATTTTTTTACCCGTCAAAAATCCTGAGGAAGGCGACAGTATTATTCTTTACACCACAGCGGATGGTAAGATTGTGGATGGTGAGTACTCTTATTTAGAAAGTGAAAGCAATCCTATCTCATTACCACTGTCTGATAAGGATTTAGAACTTTTTATAGCAGTGTTTGAAGACTTTAGATTAAAATAAGTTGTTATATCTTTGTTGGATGTTATTCTGTATCTACATTTAGGAACCTATATTTACTATCTTTTTTTAAAAAATATTCATTTTTTTTACTAATCTATTAATTTCTTGTTTTTATTTGATTAATTTAATGTTTTAAGATGATTTCATGCTTGTTGACAACCTAATTGATGAAGTAAAAAAAAGAGAAAATTCCCTTAAAATAATAAGAGATCTTATAAAAGATCATGGAAGAGAAAACCTATATGACTTAACAGGATTATCAGGAGGTTTCATAGCCAATCAAAATGATTTAAATCTCTTGGAAACCTACGTTGGTCCAGCTATTTTTGAAGAAGATCTTAATAAGCTTGGAAAGGAACATCTTGGTGGTGAAAGGATTTTAGCTGTTAATAGGACAAGTTCTGGTATTTTAGCGACGATATTGACTTTACTAAAACCAGATAGCTATTTAATTCATTTCTTAGTTGAACCTCCATCTCATCCATCGATTATAAAAAGCGTTGAAATAGCCAAAGGGAGATATCTTGAATTTGATAAGATGGATGAGTTTCATGTTGTAGAAAACACATCTCTTATCGTTATCACTGGCTCTACAATGGATCATAAAGTCTTAGATGAAGAAACCTTTAAAAAAATAATCACCACTGCCCATGAACAAAACGTTCCTGTTTTTGTTGATGATGCATCTGGTGCAAGACTTAGAACCGTTATCTACAATCAAAAAAGAGCCATTGATTTAGGAGCAGATCTAGTTGTTACAAGCACAGATAAATTAATGCCAGGTCCTCGGGGTGGTTTAATAGCAGGTAATGCCGATTTGGTAGATAAAATTAAAACAACAGCTTATCAATTTGGATTAGAGGCTCAACCACCATTGATAATGGCTATCATCAATGGATTAAAAGCATTCAAAAAAGAGAGTCTTCTAAGATCAATAGAAAAAAAAGAAAGATTGATGAAGATGTTGAATGGTTATTCTATGTTTGAAGAAACTCCGACTGGAGTCATGGTTTCAAAAGAAAGATTAAAGCATGAGATAAATAGTTGTGGAAAGATAGATAAGCAAGTCTTGTCTAAGATAGAAAAAAAGATTTCATCATCTGACTTATGTTTTATTTGGGCGTTAATACTACTGAAAAATGAGAGTATAATCACGATACCAGCGGTTTCAATGCCAGGTGCTTCTCCTACAGTAAGATTTGACATATCTTCAAAGGATGCCCTTAACTTGGATATGGAAACGTTACATAAGAAAATAGACGACTCATTTAAAAAACTTTTGGATGTGATTAAGGATTTAGATGGATCTAAAAGGTTACTGTATGGAGATTGAAGAGGAATGGATACGACTTCAAGATGTGTAGCTTTTAAAAAGGTTTAAAATTAACTAACAGGTGGAAAACCTATATAGTTGTAGAGAATGATCCAAATAAGAAACCACATAGAAACAAAGGGAAGTATTCCATCTCCAAACCAAGCTTTAAAACCTTTAACTTCTCCTTTCCCAAACAGTTTATCAGAAATTTGACCAGTAGCATACAAAATAGCCAATCCAACAACGGCTGCAAGAACTTCATTTTTAAATCCAAAAAAACCTAAAGAAAAAGATGTTGATAATCCTGCTGCGATTAATCCAGTTATAACATGTAAACCAGTAATTTTAAGATGAGTTTCCATAACTTTCCTCCGACGTGATTCTATTGATCTAAAAATAATTTATTTATGATTTTGATTAAAAATAAGGTCAATTAAACAAGATGTTATATTTATGGTATCAAGTATATATATCTTAACTTATTTTAAAACTGTTCCTAAATCATTAAAGGCCTAAATCATTAAGGATAAATTTTTATATTTTAATGAACATATTCAATCATTATATCTTCAAAAATTTCATCACATGGTTCAAACTACTTCAAATTTAGAGGAAAAGAAATAGGATGCAAAATTAAAAGACATGGAATGGAGACGTTATAACAACAACGATGGACTTGGCGAGGGATTTTTATGGATATCAGAGAAAAATTATCCTTAGGATCATCAGAATTTGATGAGATAATAAATAAAAATAAAATATATGTAGATAAGACAGATGTTATTAAGAAAATAATTGATTTAGATAGAAAATACTATTTCCTATCTCGTCCAAGAAGATTTGGAAAATCGTTACTACTAAACACGTTTAAAGAACTTTTTAAAGGAAACAAAGAATTATTTGAAGGATTATATATTTATGATAACTGGGATTGGAATAAAACGTATCCTGTGATACATCTCGACTTGAATAATGTGAACTCGGAATCTCTTGAAACATTTGAAGAATCATTAAATTTTCATTTAAATAGACTTGCTAAAAGTTTTTCCATTGAACTTCAAGCCAAATATTCCAATGATAAACTTTTAGAATTAATAGAAGAAGTTTGTTTAAAACATGGTAAACCAGTCGTTGTTTTAATTGATGAATATGATAAACCAATATTAGATAACATCAACAATAAGGAAATAGCTATTAAAATTCAGAACAAATTAGGAAACTTCTATGGTACATTAAAAAGTATGGGTGGTTCTCTTGAATTCGTGTTTATAACGGGAATTACTAAATTTTCCAAGGTTTCAGTATTCTCACGACTTAATAATTTAAAAGATTTAAGTTTGAATGAAGAGTATTCCACTATTTGTGGTTATACCCATGAAGAACTTGAAAAATATTTTAAAAAATTCATTACGTACTATGGAAATAAGGAAGATATTGGTTATTATGGAACAGTTAAAAGGATTAAAAGGTATTATGATGGATATTCTTGGGATGGAGGTAATTTCCTTTATAATCCCTATTCGATAATGAATTTTTTTGATGATAATGAATTTAAAAATTATTGGTTTGAATCAGGAACACCCAATTTCCTAGTTAAAATATTTAAAGAGAATTTTAATATAAATGACGTTTATAATCCTGTTATTAAATATGAAGAGGATTTTACCATATTTGATATAGTTCATCTTGAACAAATCCCATTATTATTCCAAGCAGGATATTTAACAATTATTAAAAAAGAAAAAAAGCATGATAATATTGAATATACTTTAAAAATACCTAACCTTGAAGTGGAAAGATCGATTACAAAGAACCTTTTCGATAACTTCTATGGCAAAGTAGAAAATAACTTTAAAAAAAATAGAAAAGAGATATTAAAACAGATAAAAAATGGCAAATGTAAATTATTAAGTGAATATCTTAAAAAAGAGATAACTACCATTGATTACAATCTTAAAATAAGGGATTGGAGATACTATCAAACCATAGTATACTTTGCTATGAAGGCATTAAACTTCAATACAAAAACAGAAATACCAATGTTCAGTGGTAGAATGGACATAGCCATTGAAGAAGAAAACAACCATTATCCTTTCTATGATGAAAAAGGGCATATAGTCATATTTGAAATTAAATACACACAACAAAAAAATAAAAATATTGAAACACTTGCCAATATAGCCATTGAACAAATCAAAAAGAAAGGATACTGGGAAAAATATGAAGGCAACGATATAACGATCATTGGTCTTGCAATCAAAGAGATAAAACTAAAAATCGGTGGAAGCAAAATAGATATGATATGTAAGATAGAAAAAATAAACTGAAGTTTCATCAAAACTTTCTCTATGGATACAAACTCCCTGGAATATTATTTTCATCAAAATCAAGGATAACTCCTTCAGCTAATTCCAAAGAGGTTCTGTAATCATATCTTTCTTTAACTGTAATATCAAATATATCCTCTTGATAATCATATTCAGTTTCAATTTCAAAAGTTTTATTTTGGTTCATATTCTCGAAGTCTCATATTTTCAGAATGAGTATACAACGTTTTCACATGAATCTCTTTATTATCCGTAATGGTGATAATTATATATAAATCTTCCTTAGGTTTAGTTTCATGAGATTAATGAGTTTAAAACGATTTTCCATTGTTTTATTTATACTCAATGGAACAATATTGGTTAAACATTCTTTAACATAATCGAGGTTGATTTTTCTTTCATACGCTCTTATTTGCATGCGGACGAAGTTCTACATCAAATGTGTTTTTTAAGTGTGAAAAATTGAAAAAACTCCGCAAAATTTCACGACCTCGTCTTTAATTATCCGTTCTGCTTTTAATTATTCAAATTCTAATTTTTCAATTCCTCTCCTTTTTGAAGAAAGATGTTCATTAAATTCTTTAAGTTCAGGTCTTTTGTTATTGTTTATATTTAATGGTAAAATATTTGACTTCATTTCTTCTACTTCAATTTCTTTTATTGTAGTATCCCCATCCTCAAATTCTTGATATTCGATTTTCATAAAATCAATGATTTTATCTATTGCTTTTTTAGATTTGCAATTGATAAGAGCACATACACTCCAACGAAAGGTTGATGATTTTATATTTCCGTTTACATGATTATTTTTAAGTCTTTTTCTAAGTGATTTTCCTTTATCTGTACGACCAACATATATGCAATAGTATCCTTCAAGTCCTTCTTCTGTTCCTTCCGTGAGCTCGGAAAAATTTTTTTATAAAATTTTTCTCCAAGTAGAACCTTCACACATTTTTTTTGGTGCCCACTATTTATAGAATCCAGGTAAATCGGGTACTTTTTTAAGTTTTTCATTATCTCTTAAGTCTTTTGCTGAAATTATTTTTTTTGCATTGATTTTCATGTTAAATCTCTTTCAATTGTGTAAATAAAATTTTAGGACTACAAACTTAAATTTGATAGTTTTCGATTCATTATCATCGTATTTTAGCACTTAAAACATAATCTTCCCATTCTTTTTTACTCATTGACTCTTTCAGCTCTTTCAAGTTTTTTTGTTGTGGTACCTCATAATCGTAGTTTTCTAAATCTTCTTCTGACATATATTGAGTTTCTGAAACTACCCTTGTTTTTTCTTTTTGACCAACTAAATACATACATAATGCGATTGTAAAAATAAACAAAATAAAACTCAAAAAGGCATCAACAAGAGAGTGTGAATACCCCCAAAAGTAATCAGCCAAACCAGATCCTATCACAAAAATACCAAACAAAATGACCAAAAAGAATCCAAGAAAGATTCCAAGTACAAAACCTCCAAGTAGTCTTCCTGTGTCCCAATATTCATAATATTCTTCATATTCAAGAGTCAATTGATTTTTTCCACTACGATATTTATTTACTAATCTTCTTCTCATTTTATCACTTCAAAAAAAAAATGTTAAAATTAATACTTTATAATACAGTCAGATAAACTTGGGACTTTTTTACTTCCTCCAATAGCTGTTGTGTAAGTATACATGCCATTATAAAAACCGTATACGGTCACATACTCGTCTTCACCATAATCACTGAAATCACCGTTACAATAAATAATATCATAATTATCATTTTGAATTAATGCCATACTTTCTTGATTTTGCATGATTTTACCATATATTTTAACCGCCTTACCAATATTATCATTTTTCCAGGATTTTAAAGCATCGAAATCAGTACTTATAGCGTCATTAATTAACTTATCTCTTTTATTATAAGGTTTATTATTCGTTAAAATATATTTACCATCAATTTCAACAAGTTCAGCATCAAATGGATCAAAATAAACAATTTTTTTATTATTATCATAATAAAATGCATGACCTACATATGCATTAGCTTCTACAATATTGTCTGGAGTATTGTCTGCTGAAGCATCAAAAAACATAACACTACCATACAATTTACCATTCTCTTTTAACTGATACAGGTCATTAATTTTTTCTACTTTAACTTTTTTATCAATATAAAAGTTATCAGTTATTTTTGTGGCGTTTGGATACTTAGATAAAATAGGATCTGTCTTCGTTGTATTTGAAGTACTATTTGTCGTAGTTGTTGAATTGTGATTACTTAAACCTCCAATAATTACTAATAATATTCCTAATATTATAATTAATCCACATAAATAGCTTACAATACCATCATCATTTTTAAATTTTTCTTCAATACTCATAATATCACTTATTTGTTATTCCAAATATAAATCACATTCTTATTATCTTTTATTTCAATACTATTTACATCTTCTAAATTTGTATTGCTTCCAAGATAGATTGAACCATCAATATTATACCATTGATCTTTTTTAACATCATTCCAAGAATCTATAAAATTAATTGTTTCAATGGTCCCATCCTTTAAATGTGCATCTCCATTTATAGAAGCGTAGTAATGATCTTTATCAGTCCATCTAATTTTGCCTGTCAATTTTATGGAAAAGTACTCTTCGTATATATTAACATTTTCAATTTCACATATTTTATTTGTTGAGGTTGTTGTAGTATTTGTCGAATTATGATTATCTAAACTTCCAATTATACATGCAGCCACCAGCAATAATATTAATACTACAACCAGTCCACAACAGCACCCAAGCGTACCTCCAAATGCATTTCCGAACATATTTCCAAATTTTTTTTGAATTCTATCGATCATATCCCTAATATTCATAATATCACCCATATTAAACTATAAAATCCAATTATGAATAATAAACCAGTTATAAATCTTTTCATATTGTTAGATTCATAATTTGTTAATGATTGTATTCCACCGTCAATAATTAGTGGAATACAGCAAAAACCAACCACTAAAGGTAATCTAATAAACATTAATTCTAATATTAAAGCTATTAGAAAACCAGTTACTAAACCTGTACACCTTGCACATACTGGGAATTTATGTCCCTTGAAATAAAACGATCTCTTTGATAGTCTATGACAAAACAACAAGCACACCTCCATTATAAAATCATTTAATCGATAATAAATAATGTTTACAGTTATATATGTTTAAATATCTCGTGAAAAAATTGAAACTCTATCAAAATCAATCATGTTTAGTTTTTAAAAATTTAAGTGAGCTATACTACAATTTAATCCAATTGATTTAAAAACAAGTGCCAATGTCTTTTTCACTGTAATATATATTTAATGTTGTTATATTTAAATGTATTGGTTTTATTTCTGAAATTAAAAGTTATTTAAACTTATTTATTTAAATAATAGTTAATTAAGAAGTATTAATTTGAACAATGAGGGAATCGTTAACTTTTACATGTTTAAATATAGATTACCCCCCCCCCCGAGTATTTAAATATTAAATAACTGATTAACTATTAAAATAAAATGGTTTAAATATATTTAAATGAATTAAAGTAGGAATAGCTGTTTATTAATAAATTAATAAGATATAAGAGTATTTGATGATTGGGATAAAATTTATAAAAATTATTGGTTGAGAACGTGCAGTGGAATAATTAGAAATTTTGAATACTTAGTGTTCATATTCTTCATCGAATGGGCAGGCATGTGCTGTGACGTCTTGTATAATATCTATATCTTTTTTAAGTTTGTCTTGAGTTTGATGAACTATTTTGTGAGATTCTTTTAAAGTTAAATCTGGATTTAAATCGATATGAATATCTAAGGTTGCATAGGAACCAAAATAATTTATTTTAATGTTGTGAACTCCATGAACATCATCAATCGATTTAGTTACTTCCTTTACTTGATTTAAAAGATCTTCGGAGGGTATTTTTCCCATTATGTTGTTTATGTTATCTTTTCCAAGTGTGAACGCTGTTTTTAAAATTAATACTCCTATGATCAATCCTATTAATGGATCTAAAAATCCAAATCCCAAGTTAGATGAGATAACTCCCATTAAAATAGCTATTGAAGAAAAAACGTCTGTTTTTTGATGTTTACCATCTGCGATAATAGCTGGACTATTAACCCTTTTTCCAATTTTAAGAACGTAGTTTGATATGGTTAAATTTATGAATATCCCAATCAACGCCATTAATCCAGCTAAATAGCTTAACTTTTTAAAGTGTTCTTCAAAAAATAGCTTTTCTATCCCTTGACTTATTATCTCATAAGATAGGAAGGCTAAAAATAGTACGATTACAAGTCCAGCTATTGATTCGGCTCTTCCATGACCTAAGGGATGTTCATAATCCGCTGGTTTTTGACCGACTCTAAATCCTATATATGCGATTATGGTTGTTGCAATGTCTGAGAAGGTATGGAGTCCTTCGACCACAAGTGCAAAACTTCCAGTTATAAGACCCACCAATATGTTTAGTGTGGTTAAAAATAGGTTACCTACAATTCCTACTTTTATGGCTTTTTTTCCTTCTTTATTTCTCTCGTCGTAATCCATAAACACCACATATTTAGTTAGAAAATTCTTCTATAATTGTTCTTGCTTCTTTTTCATGAAATGCAATGGCTAATAAAACAATCTTTTTGTTCTTTTTAATATACTTTGTGTAGTATTTTTTTCTTTTATTTGATTCATAGCTTCTTTTAAGAGTGTATCATGGGATTTTTTCTCGTCGTGTTTTATTTCACAAATAGCTATGAATTCTTCAGTTTCTAAAACACTATCAATTCTACCTATGTTGGTTGAAACTTCACTATCCACTTTAAATCCTAACGCAGCAAGCCATTTTATAAAAATGCTGTGATAATAGTATTCATTGGCACTTTGGTGTAAAATGTTAGGAATTTCGGATAACAGTTCATTTAAGTTGTCATTAAAACCAAGATTATCCATATTTTTTAATTGCTCTATCATCTCATCTTTAATAGTTTCAACGTCTTCGTTATCTATTTTGGTGTAAATGGATAGTATATTTGAAAACAGTGATTCTTTAACCTCATTGTTTGGAATGGCTAAAGTATATCTATATATCTTCCATTGGATTTAACCATTTTTTTGATGGTTAGATAACCTGTTTGCATCAATATTGTTGTTAAATTTAGTTTTTTGATTTTGAAAGTTGAAAGGGCATTTGAACTCACCATTTTTGGTTTTAATAATTCTTCTTCAATATTTCCATTTTTTTTCGATGAGTTTTATTAAAAACGACAGTGTTCCTGACTCAAACCAGTAGGTACTGAAAATTTTTTTCTTAAAGAGGTTTAATATTGAATTTATTCTTTTTTTATGATTTCTAAAGTATTTAAACTTTGAGAACATTTGAAACTGAAATACTTATATATCAATAAAATATATTGCACATCATGAGATTTTTTTGGAGTTAATAGAAATCTCCATTAATGTAGTTAAAATGTTGTAGGAGAAGTGATCAAATAAAAAAAATCATACTAATGGGGTTATCTGGTTTATTTTTGATAATTTTAATTTTTGGTTCTTATTTGGCTTATTTACAAGTAAATTACAATCGTATTCAAGATAACACGCCTGTTCATGTATATCATGAGGTTACAGATAACGTTCCAAAATATTTGGAAGTTGGGAAAGAATATGGTGTTCTCACTTTTAATATTGGTTTTGGGGCTTATGATCACAATTTTTCCTTTTTTATGGACAAAGGATCATATAAAAATGGAACTAATACGGTCGGGATTTTTAGTAAGGCTGAAAGCATAAATGCTACTTTGGATAATACAAAAAGCTGTATTGATACGGTCATGAAAATGAATCCAGATATAGTTAATTTTCAAGAGGTTGATGTTGAAGCGGATCGTAGCTATAATGTCAACCAACGAAACATGATCGTCGACTCAATTAAAAATAAGTATGATGATATCTATTGGACTCATGCAACGAATTTCCATACATCTTATTTATTCTATCCGCCTACTAATCCTATAGGTTCTATTAAAGATTCTGGTATTTTAACACTTAGTAAGTACTGCATTAACGATTCAGTTCGTAGAAGTCTACCTCTTGATGAAAATTTTGTTGATAAGTTTTTTGATTTAGATCGTTGTTTCACTATCAACAGACTACCTGTCAATGATGGAGAGAATAATTTAAAAGAGTTGATTTGGATAAATATTCATGCATCAGCCTATGATGAAGGAGGCACTATTAGAAAAAAACAGACTGAGATGCTTTTAGATATCATGAGTAAAGAGTATCGTGAAGGTAACTACGTGATAGCAGGTGGAGACTTCAACCAAGAACTTGGTGACTCTTCAAACAAATTTTTATCAGAAATGAATCAAGGAAAATTGTGTCCATTTGATGAATCAAAGATGCCAATGGGTTTAAAAGTGATGATATCTAACAATTCAAACGAAATTGCAAGTAATAGGGATGCGAGCATTCCTTACACTCATGGTGTGAATTATATACGCATCATTGACGGATTTATTGCCTCCGATAATGTTAAGGGATTATCAAAAAATGTAGATGCCGATTTTGTAGGATCGGATCACAACCCCATTTTCATGAAGTTTGAACTTGTTTGATAGAAGTTCACTTATTAAAAATATCTTGTGTATTCATGGAATTAAAGACGTACGCTGATAATTATTTTTTGAAAAGTTATTTTTGAAAAATTTTTTATTTTTCGATGAAAGTTTTGTTATTAATTGCTTATCTTTAAATTTAACCCTATAAAAATTTTTGTTTTAAGATTATGTTAATCATATCTTATTAAATAATCTAAATCAATTATTTATAAGTTACAATTCATTGAAAATCTATTTTTTAAGAACTTTATCAAATCACTGTAACAATTATATACAATTAATCATACTCGTGTTTTACATATTTAATAATTTTAAACATTACAAATTTGTTCCTAAATATTCAGCCGTCTTTTTGGGATCATCGGAGTTCATTATTGCAGATATAACAGCAACCCCTTTCACTCCTGTGTTTTTAAGTGAGGACACGTTATCCTCATTTATTCCACCTATCGCTACAACAGGAATGTTAACACTTTTAACCACTTCTTTTAGTCTTTCAATAGATATTACTTCTTTATCCTTTGATTTTGTAGGAAAAACTGCACCAGTTCCAATATAGTCTGCTCCAGCATTCTCAGCAGCTATTGCGTCATCCACTGTAGAAGCAGATATTCCTACTATTTTATCATCACCGATAACGTCTCTTACAACATCAGATGGAATATCTTCGTCTCCAACATGAACACCATCACAATCAACGGCAATGGCTATGTCCACTCTATCGTTTATGATTAAAGGAACATCGTATCTATCACATAGCTTTTTTAGTTGGATAGCTACTTCATAAAATTCCTTAGAGTTAGCTGTTTTCTCTCTAAGTTGAACAATGGATACGTTTCCAAGTATGGCCTGTTCAACGATATCGAAAAATTCTTCATCTGTTTTATTATCTCTATTTGTGACTAAATACGTTCTTAAATTAAATTTTTTTTTCATTTTATTGCCTGTTTTAATATTAATGCTTAAACATTTTTTTTACCTTATCAAAGATGAGTATTTCTAATGGGTTGTCCTCATAAATATCACGGTCGTCTGTATTTAACGGTTTGAATTCACGTTCATAAATATCTTTTTTATTTTTATAAAATTTTACCATAATCTTTCTATTTTATAAGTCAACGATTTCATATTCACATTTTTTAGTGATAATTATTTTTTTAAAAATACTGGTTGTGGATTTTTTATACAAGTGGGATGATTTTTCTAAGTTTATATACATGGTGCAGTGATAATGACAGAAGATTATTTATAACATTACAACATATTATGTTTAACAATACAACTTAGTAAAACACTATTTTGGTGGTACTTTGAAAAAAAAAATAATCGTATTAGCACGTGCTGATTCTGAATGCTTTTTTAATGGGACTTTTGAGGAACTAACTTTAATATTGAGTGAATTTGTAACATATAATATGAATTATAAACTTATTTAAAGTGGTAGTAATACAGGAAAACAAAAATAGAAGATTTTATAGCTATTCAAAAAAATAAAGGGACAAGTCATAAAGAAACGTTCTATTTAAAAGATTTAAGGTGATGGAATGAAACTTGGTTTTTCATCTTTGGCTTTGTTTATGAGCCCATACAGAAATATTTTGGAAATAGCCTTTGAAGATGGCTTTGATATTGTTGAAATTCTGTGTGAAGGTCCATATCTACCTCGTCAAGTTCTTGAACATAAGGATGAAATAAACCTTAATGAAGTTAAGGATTTAGCAGAATCCTATGATTTGGAGCTATTTTTACATGGTCCCACTGTTGATATAAATCCTGCAAGTATGAACTCTGGTATTCGAGAGGAAAGTAAGAGGCAAATAATTGAAGCCTTAGAGTTAGGTGATCATTTAAATGTTAATGCTGTTACAACTCATCCTGGTGTTGTACATAGACATGAAAGGCATATTAGAGACTTTGCAATTGAATATGCAGTGGATGTTTTTAAGGACTGTCAAGATTTTGCAGAGGATGTTGGGGTGACCCTTTCCATTGAAAATATGCCCAAAAAGTTTTCATATCTTGGTAACCGTTTTGAAGAACTTGAAAAAATAGCTACCGAGGTTGGTTGTGGTGTGACTATTGATTGGGGTCACGCCAACACCTATAAAAATCCCCAAGATTTTTTAAAAATTTCTAATATTGTTTATTACCATTTAAATGACAACGATGGATATAAAGACCAACATCTTAATCTTGGAGAAGGAACAGCTGATTTTAGTAGAGAATTTTTAGAAAAAATTGATTATGGGATAGTTGAATTAAATAAATATGAAAATGTCTTGCACGCTAAGGAATTTATAAATAGTAGATTAATTTGCTAAGCCTTTAAAACCAGTTTATACTTTACTCATTGTCTATTAAAGATTTGAGTACTATAAAAATTTTATTCTTTTTAAAATACTTATTTGATGGTTATTTATCTTATTGTAGTGTATTAAATAGTGTTTGTAAGTAATAATTTTTGATAATTTATTATAAATATTAAATTTTTAATTAAAGAAATTAAAATTAATATTTTTGAAGATTGTGTAGCGTTGTGTTTACAAATCAGATAAATATACTTTATTGGATTGTTATGATTGTTCTGAAAGTTCATATATTTTCTAATACATTTTTCAAACGATTATATTTTAGTATAGTTATTTTCATGTAAAGTTACCATGTTCTTTTCCTAATTCAAAAATTAATGAACCTAAAATATCATAAAGGACATATTATGAAAATTTTTTACCATTTATTAATTGTCATCAAGAGATTTAATCCTTGAAAAATACTACAACTCATTTTAAAACATCTAACCCCATTTTCATTAGTCTCTTGATAAAATAACTAAATGACTCGTTGTTAGTAAATGCTAAATTCAAATCGAAATTTATTTTTGAATCAAATTTTGAGGTTATAAATTCATCAAATTCTTCTTTAGAACACTCATAGCTTAAATTTATTCCATTTTTTCTAAATCCATCTAATTTATTCCCTGAAAAATACCAACTTTCAATTTCTTCCTTAGCAATAATTACTTTATCTTCTTCGAGTGGTTTATATTTATCTTGTAAATATTTCTTTTTTGAAGTGAAACAAGTATGAAATCGTGAATCTAAGTCAGATATAAAAAAATATCCATAATTTTCTTTTGTTTTACATTCTTTAATTAACTTATCAATTTTTCTCTTATTTCCTTTTTCTTGATACTTAACGATCCTTATATCATATTTATATTCTTGATTATAGCATATTATGTCTCTAATTTTATTAAAAAATAATTCATCATGTCCTCCTTCTACAAAAATAAATAAAAAGTTACACATTTGATAATTTCCTCCTATTTACACCTTTCCAAGATCTAATAAATCATCTATGAATAGATCTTCAATTCCCAACTCTTCATCTAAAAATGATTTAAGTTCTTCATTATCTACAGGTTTTGAAATATTCGAAAATCCCTCTTTATCTCTTGAAATAAGATAGATATTGTTATCATCAACATACTTTAAGACTTCAGGATTATGTGTAGTTATAATAACTTGTTTTTTACGGGCAACCTCGTCCATCATTCCCACTATATTAGAGATTAGTTTAGGAGGTATATTTCTATCAGGTTCTTCAATAGAAATAAATTCGTTCTGATTAAAGTACAACGCAACTATATTGGCCGTTCCATCAGAGAGAAAATATGATAAAATAAATTCATCAGAATATTCTTCTTTAATTTTAAATGTTACATTATTTACAACATTTTCTATTTTAATCTCTTTTACTGTAGGTAGTAAATAATTTATAAGGTTTAATAGTTTTCTTTTATTTTCTTCGTCTTTAATCAAATTTTGAACTATTATGGGTAAATTACCACCATCCACCCCTAACTGTGGAAAACGATCATCCATGACGTTTACTCTTTTACATTTTTTTGGATCGAGATCAAAGAAATTCATATTTTCAAACATTAAATACATGGGTAACTTATTTAAAACAGTTAGAATAGATTGTTTAGATTTGTTGACATTTGGTATTTTATAAATTGAATTTATTGTAGGTGGATGAATTATGTTCTCTTTTTTAATCCCAAAAGTATTGTTTTCTAAGTTATAATCTACATCATTGCCATCATTGCGTAATTTAAAAAGGAAAGGTTCAGTTTTACCTTTTTTATGATGTTTTAAATCATTAGAACCTATTTGTTTTGTATTATTTGAACTAAAATCTGTTTCATACATGTTGCCCCTGAATATTATTTCTTCCTCATTGATTTTCCAATCTTGCGAATTGTTAATAAAATCTATTGTTAACTCATAATCCAATTCAAAAAGATCTATTCCTAAAATCTTTTTAATTTTTTGTGATTCATCCGTTTTAGCTATTGGGAACGATAAATCTTTTTTAATAGTAATTGAAAAACTTAAAGCCTCTTCTTTTAAAGATAAATTCCTTAAAAATTTAATTCCACCTTGTTTGTAAATAGCAAGTTCAATATTAGCTCTTACAATATCATTTAAAAATTCTAAAAATGATATGAAATTTGTTTTACCAGCAACGTTAGCCCCTATTAATAAACAAAAATTATTTAAATCTATATCTATATTTTTAAAGCTTTTAAAATTTGAAACCTTTATATTTGTTATTGGCATATTTTCACCCATTTTTAAAATTTAATACAAATCTGACAATAATGTAACAAGACCAATACAATATTCTCATCAATTACAATAATATTAACTATTTAAATAGCTCCTTTATAATTTGTTATTGGTTCCTAACTTTTTTATAAATCTATTTTTAGCTTTAATCTTTTAGATAAATGAATTAATCAGATGAAATATAAGTTTTTACCTCACACTAATTACTTCTATGCCTTTATTGTTGAAATGTTCGTCAAATGTTACTATTTTACTTATTTCTAACTCTTGCATAAGTTCTATATATAAACAATCAAAAAAAGGTATTCTTTCTGGTAGATAGTCTAACATTCTTTTGTTGGTATCATTGTATAGAGAACAAGGTGTTAGATTTTCATGAAAAATTCAAGATAGATGGATAGTTGTTTAATGGGTTCTAAGAACTATTTCATGGTAATTTTAAGAAGTACACACCGAAATTCTTTAAATTCAAAATTTGGGCTCCGAATCTTTCAAACTTTTAAATAAAATTGAGTATCATGAAAATAAAAAATTGAATTTTGTTCAACTAAAAATAACATATTAAACTGCTTTAAATCTAAATAAAACGACATTTAACTATTTATAAAAATTATCTTATTTTATCATGTTGGAAAAGTGTTAATTTTTTGATTTATAAGTTTATATTATTCTATTTTCATGATTATTCTTTTAAATTATTTGTACTTTTAAAAAATATGGGAGTTCTGATGATGAATTATGTTAAATATCTATGGAAATCCTGTCAATTTTTTATATTTTTCAGACATCTTGTCCAATTAAAACAAGGATTGTGACGGTTATTATGGTTTATAAATAATTAATAAGTATTAAAGAGAGAGATATTATGGCAGAAACTGAAACTATGGAATTAGACGTTGAAGAAACTAAGAAAGAAGTTGTTGAGTTAATTAAAAAAGATGAGAAAGCTGCTATTGATCCTAAATTGGAGGCTCAAGCTAAACGTAACGTAGAAGGATTATTTAAAATTGATATGGATAATATTAAAGAACGTAAAGAGTACCTTAAACCATTGGATGATTTTGGTCTTCAGACTATGGATGGTGTTGCTCAAAGAAATAAATTATTATCTACACGTTTTGTTGATATTAAAAAAGGTGGCGGTGCTCAAGCTGAAATAGGTGATCAGTTAAGTGAATTGGATTTAACTTTAAAAGATCTGGATCCTAATATGGTTGATTTCTTAAAAACTGGTTTTCTTGGTAAATTATTTAATCCTGTTCGTAAGTATTTTCAACGTTATGAAAAAGCTGAAACTGCTATAGATAATATTATTAAGTCTCTTAATGAGGGTTCTAATAAGTTGCATAATGATAATGTTTCTTTATTGAGTGAAGAAGAGTATTTAAGAGAAGCGACTAAAAAATTATTAAAATTTATACAGTTAGGTAAAGCTATGGATGTTGCTATAGAAGAAAAAATAAGTGAAGCTGAGCTTGGTGAAGCCGATCCTGATAAAATTAATTTTGTTCGTGAAGAAATATTATTCCCTTTAAGACAACGTATTATGGATATGCAACAAGCTATTGTTACTAACCAAGAAGGTATTGTTACACTTAATATTATACGTAAAAATAATCGTGAATTAATAAATGGTGTTCGCCGTGCTCAAACTGTCACTGTCACTGCTTTAAGAACTGGTGTAATGGCTGCTACTGCTTTATATAATCAAAAAATAGTTTTGGATAAAATAAACGCACTTAATAAAACTACTGAGAATATTATAACTGCTACAAGTAAATTGTTAAGGACACAAGGAGCAGATATTCAAAGACAAGCTACAGAAACAATGATTAGCCCAGAAGTATTAAAACAAGCTTTCAGCGAAGCACTACAAGCACTACAAGATATACAAAAATATAAATTAGAAGCGTTACCTAAAATGCAGCAACAAATAAATACATTTGAATTAATGGCTGATGAAGGTCAAAAAATAGTTAATAGATTAGAATCAAGTGACGAAATAGAAATTTAAATACAACAAGGTGCAAGCACCTTAAAGAATGTAAGTCTTAAATTAAGCTCTATATTGTTTGGTGTGCTTGCAAGCCGTTGAATATTATAAAGGAGAGTATATTTAATGGTTGAATTTTTTAATGATTTAATGGATTATTTTCAAGCTACTAAATCTGAAAGAGGTACTTTTTTAGATGCTTTTAGTGGGAGGAAAAGTCATGGTAGAATTAGAAAAAGAAGATTTTTATTTATATTATTTATGTGGCCTCTTATTTTAATTGGGATTTTGTGTTATGCTTTGTATAAGTTAGCATCATCTAAAGATAAAGATTTAATAAAGGAGACTGTTTCTAATAGTAAAAAAGAGAATAAATCTATTAATAAGGTTAGTAAACCTGATAGTAGTCCTGATGCTATGAAAAAATCTTTTAATACTTCTAAAATGTCTAATAAAGATAATAACCTTGTTCAACAAGCTTATAATGCCGTTAAAGCTTCACCGCATACTGTTGATGATAATTTATTTGAAAGAATTAAGTTACTGTATGGTGAATTTAATATTAAATTTAATAAAACTAAATCTTTATTAGATGAATGTTTTGATAAGGACAGTTTAACTTATCAGCAGTATATTGTTACTGTTAATGATTTAAGTAATTTAATGGTGAATAAAGTTAAGTATATGATGAATGTTTTTACTCTGAATCCTGTTTACACTGCTGAGTTAATAGGTGAGTTTGAGGATAATATTGCTTTGATGAATGATATTAATAATTTGTTTGATAAGGTTAATATTGAGTTGTTAAAGGTTTCTTATAAGGATTCTTCTGATGTTGATTTTGATGAGTTGAATATTCTTATTGATAATATTAAGGAGTATAAGAAAGTTTTTAAGGATGGTTAATTATGGGTTTGTTTAATGTTGATGAGGAGAAAAAGAGAGAATGTGAAATGTTTAATGTTTGGTTAAAAGAAAATAATTATTTTAGTACGTTATGGGATAGTCCATCTGGGTTGTTTGGTCGTGCTAATTATTATAAATTTCGTTCTCATAAACGTTATAATGAATTTAAAAAAGCAACTATGACTCAATCTGAAAAGGATAGAATACGCCAGGAGACCGCTGATGCTGAGCGTGTTCGTATTGAAGCTGAACAAATGAAGTATAAAGCTGAGTTAGAATTAATAGAACTGAAGAAACGCTTAGAAGAAGAACGTAAAGCTGAGCGAAAACGTGAAATTGATAGAAATATTAAGAGAGATTTAACTGATGAGGAATTTATTGCATTATTTGATGAATAGGAGTTTATTAATGAATTGTAAATATTTTTAAGAAAGAGGTATTTAAATGAATGAATGGAACGATAGGAGACTTATATGCATTATTCTTATAAGTTTACTTGTTATTGGTGGATTGTTTTATTATGGTAGTTTGTTGGCTCCTAAAACTATTGAGGTTCCAGTGTCTTCTTCGTCTGATTCACAGATAACAAACAATAACGATTTGAAAATTACTAATATAACTGTTTCTGGTGTTAAAAGTGTAAGTAGTACTGGTAAAGATTATAGTAATAATAATAAATCTTATAAGTATAATTATTTAACTGGTAATCTTATTTTAAAATTTAATAAAGAACCTAGTAACAATAAAGACGTTAAGTATATTGTTGATTATTATATGGATAATGATTTAATAAAAAGTGAAATTAAAAGTTTGAGTTATATAAGTTCAAGTAATGTTATTGGTAATGAGTATCATACTACTATATCTTACAATGGTGAAACAAATGTAGAAGTTAATAAAGTAATTGTTTATAATAGTGATCGTAGTATTAGTTCAGAGCATACTTTTGATACAATTAAATTTTATTCTACAGAAGGTGATTAATAATGTGGTTTGGTGGAAGTTTAAGTGATATCTTTATTATTTATATTATTGGTGTTTTAAGTGGTTTATTTTTGTATCATAAATTAAAAAGTGGTAAGAAATGAATTTTAAAAAATGTCTTTTGATATAAATCAAAATACAACATGAAAATTAATAATAATCTTATTCTTTAAATAATAGATTTAAAGAGTTAGAATATTTTAGTTTTCACAACCTCAATTTTTTATTTTATTTTGAATTAGATAATATTTAATTTTAATGACTTAAAGCTATTTATTTTAAAATTAAAATGATTATAGTGATAATGGTAACGTCTATCAATTATTAGTCCAATTATTTCTTATAAAAATTCTCTAAATTAAATTTAAGTAGATTATATTGGATATTAATTAATTTTAAATTGACAAACTTTACCAAAATCATTATAATAATAACTATTTTATATAGTGATTCGTATATTTTATAATTTTATTTTTTCTTTATTTTTATAGAGACTGTAAAAAAGTGTGGAGTTTTTTTCGATTTTTGAAAAAAATTGAAAATCATCATGTGCCTTTATTTTACTAAAACATCCTCCACACAAAAACCATACTCAAAAAATACACTTGAAACCATACTTAAGGCAAAAATAGTCAAGAATAAAATAGTAAAATTTAAATATAAGAAAGGGCAGATAGTTAAACATGACAATAATAAGCAAATCTGCCCTTGTTGATAATATTGGTTCTATTCAACTTAAACTTTTCGATTTTTCGGATGAAAAAATCGATTTTAAAAGTAAAGCTGAAAAATATGCCATTCCACAGGA
>JAITEE010000032.1 GCA_031282205.1 Candidatus Methanovirga aequatorialis
AAAAGAAAAAGTTGTAGAAGGATTTAATGAGTTTTTAAAATATACTAATTGTGCTAAAAATTGGATTTCAAAACATTGGAATTCAATAAGTTAATATTGAAAAAACTTACAAATATCACTATAATTATTTGATCCATATTTATTTTCGTTTACTATTCAAATTGGCTGCGATAGAGTTTAAGGTAATCTTTTCCCATAGCAATTAACTCATCGTGATTACCTTCGTTGATGATTTTCCCTTTATCCATCACGATAATCTTATCAGCATCTTTAATCGTGCTTAGACGATGGGCAATCACTAAACTCGTACGATTTTTTTGCAGATTTTTCATTGCTTTTCGAATTAAAATCTCTGTTAAAGTGTCTATTGATGAAGTGGCTTCATCTAATATTAATATGCTTGGATTTGCTAAAAGTGCTCTTGCTATAGTTAATAATTGCTTTTCTCCAGCAGATAATAATTCTTCATCATTACTTATTATTGTCTGATAACCATCTGCTAAGGTTGACACGAAATTATCAACATAAGTCGCCTTAGTAACCTCAAAAAACTCTTCATCAGATATTTTCCTGTTCTCTGAAACCCCATATTTAATATTTTCTTCAATTGTGCCTTTAAATAACCAAGGATCTTGTAATACCATACCAAACTTGCGACGTAAACTTTTTTTAGTTATTTGGCGAATATCTTTATTATCCAACTTTATAGAGCCATTATCAATTTCATAAAAATGCATTATCAGATTAACCAAAGTTGTTTTACCAGCACCAGTGCTTCCAACAATTGCTAAAGTTTTTTTCTCATCAGCGATTAAATTTAGATTATCTATTAATTTAACATCTTCATTATAACTGAAATCAACATTTTCAAATTCAATTAAGCCATTCACTTCTTTAATATCTGTTAAGTTCTCATCAAAAATTTCCTCTTCACTATCCAATATATTGAATACATGTTCAGATGAGGCTATTCCTGACTGTATTATACCTATTGTTTCTGTTAACTGTGCAAATGGTTGTGTGAATTGATTTGAATATTGAATAAATGCTTGGACACTACCAAGACTTAGATTTCCATTTATGATTTGTAAAGCTCCAAAGTAAGCCACAACAACATAAATTAAATTATTAATAAGTGTGGTACTATAATAACTAATTAATGAAACAAATTCAGCGATAAAACTTGATTTAAATAATTTATCATTGTTTTCATTAAATTCATTGAGAAAGACTCCGCTTTGGTCATAATTTTTGATTATTGAATGACCATTGAAACTTTCTTCAACATTAGCATTAATCTTAGCAATCATTTTCCACTGATTTTTAAAATGAGGTTGAGAAAATCTTACAACCAACAATATAATTATAAAAGATATTGGAACAATGGTTAATGTGAGCAATGATAAAAACCAGGATACATAGAACATTAAAGGTATAATAGCTATGAATCTTAATATTAAAGGCAATGAATTATTTAGCACTTGATTAAGTGTTTGGTGAATGTTATCAATGTCATTGGTAATATGGCTCATTATATCACCTGTTTTGTTCTGATTATAATATTTAAAAGGTAACTTCCAAATCTTTTCTTCAACATCCAATCTTAAATTATAGGAAACTTTTGAGACAATCTTAGTTGAAATTATTCCACCTATGATATTGAAAATATAATTTCCAAAGTACATAAAAAACAATATTATTATACAGTTTAATAATAAGTCAAATCTTATATGACCAGATTTGAATCCATCATATAGAATATTAATCCCATCACCTAAAACAATTGGACTAAATGATTGAAGAATTATTGAGAATATTAATAAGAATAAAACTAATGTAAGATTCAGTTTATCTTTTAATAATAATCTAAGAAGACGAATAAACATTAGCTATTCCCCCCATAATTCTTTTTATAATATGTTTGAGACAAAACAATGGATTTATAGTTTTCACAATTTTTTATTAAATCATCATGTTTTCCTTGGGATTTTATCTTACCATTATCCATTACTAATATATTATCTGCATTACGAATAGTGGAAATTCTCTGACTAACAATGATGACAGTTGAATTTTTTATACTTGTATTTAAGGCTTCACGAAGCTTTAAATCTGTACCATAATCAAGAGCTGAAAATGAATCATCAAAAATTATTACTTTTGGTTTTGGGAGAATTGCTCGTGCAATAGTTAAACGTTGCTGCTGACCAACACTTAAATTGATTCCTCTTTGAGAAATTTCAAACTCCAATCCTTTCTCTAATCCTTTTACAAAATCAGCAATCTGAGCTACTTCTAATGCTTCCCATAATTCATCATCAGTAGCATCATTTTTACTGAGTCTTAAATTTTCTGCAATGGTCCCACTGAAGAGGAATGATTTCTGTGGAATAAAACTGATATAGCTATTTAATTCATTAATATCAAGCTTTTTCACATCAACACCATCAAAGGATACAACTCCATTTGTGGCATCGTAAAAACGAGGAATTAATTGTAATAAAGTTGATTTTCCTGAGGCAGTGTTTCCAATAATTCCAGTAGTCTGTGATGGTTTAGCAATGAAATTAATATTCTTCAAAACATATTCAACTGAATTATTTTGGTTGTATTGATTGTTAGATAATTTACTGTTAGCTGATGAGTTCTTAGTTGGTTGGTTGTTAGTTGAGTGGTTGTTAGATAATTGGTTCTTAGTCGAGTAAGAAAAATCTACATTTTCAAACTCAACGAACCCTTCAGGACTTTTAATATGTGTAGGTTTAGATGGGGATGAAATGGAAGTTTTTGAGTTTAATACTTCTAAAATACGTTTTGCAGAAACCTCAGCTTGAGGTGTAAATCCTAAAATCATGGAAAACATTAGCATACCCACACTTATATACAATAAATAAGTGATGAAAGCTGTTATCTCCCCAACTTCTAACTCTCCTACATTAATAAGTATGCCTCCATACCACAAAGTAACTAAAATCAAAAAATTAGGCAAGACAAGAAAACTTGGGAGAAATATTGCCATTAACTTACCAATATTTATATTTAAATCATATAACTCTTTATTAACTTTTTTAAACCGTTTATATTCAGTTTTTTCTTTAACAAAGGCCTTAATTATCTGAATTCCAGTTATCTGATCTCTTAAAATCCCATTAATATTATCGATTTGTTTTTGAAATAATTTAGATATTGGTTTTATTTTTTTTGCATAAATTATTGTCAATGGTATGAAAATAGAAAATACTAAACATAGTATCATAGACAAAGATAAATTGTTGTTTTCTATCACCATAATTATACTGCCAATAATGATTACAGGAATACTCACAACCAGACTAAACAAAAAAGTTAAAACTATTGTCATATGCTGAATATCATTACTCACTCTTGTAATTAAAGTTGCTACACCAAACTTGTTAATATCTGCAGATGAAAAACTTCGTATTTTATAATATAAATCTTTACGAATATCGCGAGCAATCGATAAGGCAACATTTGTACTAAGATAACTGTTTAATATTGAGAATGAAACTTGTAAAAACACTAAAATTATCATGAAAAATCCTTGATTTTGGATATAAAGCATATTTCCATTTACAATACCGTTGTCTATGATTTTTGCATTTATATTAGGCAAGTACAGTGTGAAAAATGTTTGTATGATTTGGAATATGAGAGAAATCATTATTAGGAATATATAAGGTCTGAAATACTTTTTAAAAAGATTTAACATATTTTACTCCAATTTTACAAATTTCATATTTTAGAAGTTTTTTTTTAAGAGTCGGTCTAACAATTATTTCACATGAAAGATAAGGCTGTGTAGTTCTTTAAATTGAAAAAAAAGCAATAAATTTTTTAAAAACT
The DNA here is from genome assembly GCA_031282205.1 of Candidatus Methanovirga aequatorialis. Classification (GTDB taxonomy): domain Archaea; phylum Methanobacteriota; class Methanobacteria; order Methanobacteriales; family Methanobacteriaceae; genus Methanovirga; species Methanovirga aequatorialis. The sequence continues at coordinate 3,865 of JAITEE010000032.1, forward strand.
TGAGTTATTAGACATTCTCTTAAATGATAAAATTCGCATGTCAGATGATTATTATTTAATTTATAAAAAACTAAATCATGGCAATGTATAATTTTTTTACTGATGAAATTTTGTTTGTTTTTGTAATTTTTATAGTTTTGTTAACTTTATCATACTTTTTGTATTACTATCTAAATAGTAGTGTAATATTTTGGGATGAAAACCTGTGGAAGAACATATTTCTAATAAAAAATCATGAAAAGTATTAATACGTACTATTCTTGATTAACAAACTCTTCTTGTCAATCTATCCATTTAAATCATTATTAATATGTTTAATCAGGTCTCTTTCTATTCATTGAATATTAAAAAGTTTCAATCTTTTTTAAACCTTTTATTATCTATTTTTCTGATGATGAAATAAATGTTCTTCTTAGCAACCTTAGTTTATTTTTAGAGTTAATGCTAAATAATCAGAAATCAAATGGAAAAATGAAGGATTTTTTAATAAAACTTAAATAATAGTTAACTTGATTGAATTTTATATTAATTTAAGAGTTTAATAGCTAAACAACTGATTTTAATTGAACAGTCAATGTTGTGGTAAATTGTTAAATCATTTAATGAAAATATTGGATCTAATTGAAGATATCTTTCAGATGAACCTTTATAAAATGCTATGTTAATTGAATCTATTAGATCATTATTTGTCATTTTAATAGAGTCTAAATTAGGATGACTGATTTTTAAGAAACCGTCCTTTGGGGATCGTATAATTATTTTGATAATGCAATCTTGATTATAATTTGTTTCAAATTGTTTTACTGAGCTTAATTTAAGTTTTATACCCATTTTTAATTCTAAAATTTCATTGTTTTCAAAAATTTTTGTTGTGGATTTTGTAAATAAATCTGATCTATCGCATTTAAGTTTAATCCAATTATTAGGAATTATTGACTTGTTCATATAAGTGTTATACCATGGATCTGGGGCAATGACTATCTTGTTTTCATTAGAGTTAAGCCATGCACCCCACCAATGAAAAGTGCTGTTAGATATTATAAAGTGTTTACAAGTACTTATTAATCTTAAATCCTCATAATCTTTATCAATACCATTGTGTGTTATGAATACAGTAGGATAATCTATTTTGATATTATCTTTAACCCATTCAGGATCATTAGAGAAAATGTAAAACGCAGGATTATCTACCTTTTTAGCTATTAAATCAACACCATTTAAAAAATAATTTAGTGTAGAAATACCCATTTGTGCTTTCAAATAAGGGTCAAGAAAATCTCCACGGCGAACACATAAAGCAACTGAATTAGTTGAAGATATCTCACTAATCAAATCACTATTTTTTTTGCTTGGAGGGTCAATTATTTTAAATTCGTTCTGTATAATAATTTTGTTATGTATAAAATATTCTTGATTCATCCAATTTCCAGTTAGGAATTTATCTCCTTTTAAATTTTTAATAATTTCTTTGAGATGGGGGTTATAATTGTCAAAGGAATTAAAAATATGATCTTCTTGGATAACGTTATACTTAGGATTAATTTTTTTTCTAAATTTTAAGTTTAAATTTCTAAAAATTATATTTAAGAGAAAACTAATTGTTAAAGAAGTTATTGAAGAAGAAAAATTTTTTTGAATGTTAAAATGATTTAAGTTATAACGTGCATGTTTTTGTTGCTTAAATAAGATATTTACTAAATCGTATTGAAATTTGTTTAAAGAAAAGTCTTCTTTTAAATCATGAGAAAGCGATCTTACTAACGCGTATTGAAACATTTGATTTCCAACACCACCCCATAATTCAACAGTCAACATTATATTTTTTACCTATAGTTTTTTGGCACTGTAAAAAATCCACATGGTAGACTAAGATTTTTTGTGGATTTTTGAATTCGTTTTTATTTCAGTTTAAATAGTAGTATACGTTGATAATATTTAAATAGGTGTAGATCAATAAATATTAGTATGATCAAAATAAAGCCCACACCTACAAAATAATTTGTCTTCACATCGTTATATAGTTGACGAATTTGATCCAATAATAATCAAAGATAGAATATATCTTGATTGCGGATTAAAGATTGATATTTTCCTTGATGTGAAAATAATAAGGATGGATAGCTTTGAATAGTGTTTTATAATGTCAAGTTACTTAAGGATTTCGTTTTATCAAAAAATTATAATGAGTTCATGCTGTCAAAAAATTATAAGAAATTTAGAAATGAACTTAAATGGTGATTGATGAGACTTCAAAAGGAAAAAATAAAATAACGGATAGTTATCCAATACTTTTAATCCTTAATAAAATAAAACAATGTTAAAAGAGATTTAAGTGAGATTAAAGGTTGGGTCTTGTTAGGGAAGAAATAGAGCTACTGGAATTTTGGAATCATTGTCATTTCAAGGATATAATAGTTTTCATCCAAATAAATTTTTTTTTAGAGGGTATTTATATTAAAATATCTAATAAAAACATTTATATAATATGTTTTTAAAGAGTAGTTATTAAGATACATGCTTAATATAACTGTTTATTGTTGATATTAATATAAAATAACTTACTCGTTCATATGGATAGATTATTTTATCAGTTATCCAGTTTAATACTATGTCTTCCTAAGGCATAGATGGATGCATCCTATCCAATGGGTAATTTCTTAGCTTGTACAAACGTGAAACGATAACTAAGTCAGAGTTTGTAAGACAGAAGTAAAAGAAGATTCAAAAATTACAATAGTAGGTATCGATAATTTTGTTAGATTTTAGACGAGCCCAGTAAAATTAAATATAAAACTAATATGTGAACCAACGGGACTGTATGGGGATTGCCTTTGATAAAACTAACATATATTAGT
>JAITEE010000033.1 GCA_031282205.1 Candidatus Methanovirga aequatorialis
ACTAATATATGTTAGTTTTATCAAAGGCAATCCCCATACAGTCCCGTTGGTTCACATATTAGTTTTATATTTAATTTTACTGGGCTCGTCTAAAATCTAACAAAATTATCGATACCTACCATTGTAATTTTTGAATCTTCTTTTACTTCTGTCTTACAAACTCTGGCTTGGTTATCGTTTCATTTGTACAAGCTAAGAAAAGTACCCATTGGATAGGATGCATCCATCTATGCCTTCGGAAGACATAGTATTAAACTGGATAACTGATAAGTTCACCACTAAAATATTGAAATTTAAAAATAAAAATCAACCAATCTAAATATCGATGATGCGTTTTACAACAATATGGTTCCTATTTCATTCAAAAAAAAGTAGCACCTAATAATAAATAACAACTACATTTAAGAACCTATGTATAAAATATAATAAATAAAATATTTATTCCATATAGTATATAAAGAATACTATTTAAATGAAAGGAATTAATTAAAATTTTGGTCTCTCATTAAAAAAGTTATCAAAATTCGGCTCTGTAGAAATCATATTTGAATTTTTATATTAAATGCCTTTATGTAGAGATATATGTCATAGCATACGTTTTTTAGCTTGGTTTCTTTAGTTCTTAGTTGGTCACTTCGACTTTGGTTTTTATCTCCAAAACACTCTTTTTGTAACCGATATCACTGTTTCTACTATACCTCTACGATGATATTTTGATTTAATGAAGATTGATTTTGTTCCTTATTCTGTATTTACCTTTTTTAGCTCTTTTTAACACTGCAAAAAAAATCCACATGAATGACTAAGATTTTATGCGGATTTTTACATTCAACATTATTTCAATCTAAATAGTATATAATAGTACGTAGATAATATTTAAATAGGTGTAAACCAATAAATATTAGCATGATAACAATTAAACCCACACCCACAAACAACTTGTCTTCACAGCCTTATATAGTTAACGAATTTGATCCAATAATAATCAAAAAAGATAAAATGTATACTTGATTGCAGGATTGAAGATTGATATTTTCCTTGATATGAAATATAATAAAAGAAAATAACTTTAAATGTATTTATGTTGATAATAAAAAGAAACATTATGATTTTGGTACACAATCCAATTTGAATAATTGTGTAAATAGTAGAAGTGAATAAATTATCTGGAGTTTACTCCCAACGATACATTTGTCCCTCGATGCGGCAAAACACAAAATGCCACACATGAAAAAATACCAAAATACCACTGTCTACGAAGCAAATATCCGAGAATCAATAATAGAAACGCATTCAACTGAACATAAACTCATTAAGACATACAACTAAGATCATAAACATATTTAAAAAAGTAAAACCATCCACATCAAACAATAAAAAAAAACTATATAAACACTGTACATGACTCATTATATGAATTAAAGGATTATAACATTGATTATTCAGGTAATTATGGTTTATGATAAACAGTATAATCATACAAACAGCGAAAAGTACTATATTCTTGCTTATAATCAATACAGATAAGAAAATTTTAGTTAACTTTAAAGTGGTTGAATACACCCCAGAAAAAGGTCATAGAAGAGTTTATAAAAGAAGCAACAGATAATCATAGGAGAATTTCATTAACAAAAGATGGTAAACCCATGTATAAAATCTATAGCCCGTAAAATTAGGGTTTAAACACAATTTATGCATATTCCATTTAATAAAAAACTTTAGTAAAACCTTTGAATAATGAATATAAAGAAATTAAACTTTGATTACAGTAGAAAATATCCAAAATATTCGACTATGAAATCCTAATAAAAAGTCTACTTTACTCTAAAAATTATCAAAAAGCTAAAAAAAACATTAAAATACTTATGGAACGAGAAAAATAACATGCCAAAGTCATTTCAAGAATTTTTAAAGAAATTAAAAGAAAATTTCAACAGTTTACATGGCACATCTCAAAAACAAGAAACTATCATCAACCAATAATGCAATGAAAAATTTTTTCGGAGTTATATTTCATGATAACTTGAAAAAATTATTTAAAACATGTTAAAGGAGTTGAAATATATGTGACATTACACATTAAAAGATGGAATGACAAAATAATAAAAAATGTAACAGAATTCACAAAAAAAAATATCAAATACTCAAAAAATTAAGCACCATCATGTGAATTCTTTACAACGTCTTTTTTTTATTCGAACATGAAGACTTCAACAGGACAAGATTGCACTTTGATCATCACGGGATTCATACAAAAGGAATGGGCAAATTCAAAAAATTGTTGGAACCGGACAAGCTTGCACTTTAGTCATTACAGGATTCATACACCTGCATTGGTGATGATTGCAAGATTACGTCCAGTGGACAAGCTTGCACTTTAGTCATTACAGGATTCATACTTTAGATCTGGCAAATATTGATGTTAAAGAGATCTACAGGACAAGCTTGCACTTTAGTCATTACAGGATTCATACAGTTCACCTCCATTACTTAAATCATGCTAAAAAAGCATTTAAATGATTATTTTTTTGAAGTTGTGTGCAAACCTTAAAAATCAACTCTTATTTATATAGTACTGCACACAACCATTACTACATACCATTTCATTACAACATGCTATTGTCATGACAATTTAATTATTTTGATATTTAGTGTCATAAGAATTTTTATTAACTTCATTTTTATTAATATCAATGAAATTCAATATTTATTAAAAATCTCTTATTTTAAATATTAAAGCATAATTAAAAATTTGAAATATAAATCGCCATAAGACTATGTGTAACTATAATATGTAATAGTACATATATAAAGGTTTGTATCGACAATGTTGATATGACCTAAAAGTACCTCATTTTTCACTTTTCAAACTAAAATCAGCCCCCAAATACTTTTTACAAAAAAATGGCATTTCCAAAAGAATAAACAAAATTTCTGCTTTTTAGAAATCATGTTAAGTATGATGGATCACATATTAAGTATTAACAAACCAAAAAAGTGATCCCATGTTTAATGTACGTGATAATGAGTTAATAAAATTTACTTTTGTAGCTTTTAAAACTTATGACATTATCATACTTAATGAAGCGTTTTAAAACTTAATTACCTTCTTTTCACTTCGATAATTCAATCAATACCAGAAAATACAAATATTAATCGATTTAAAAGACAATCCACATTACGTTACAAAAATTCTTTAAAAGAACAAGATCGAATTTTATAAGATAAAAATGTTTAAATATCCAAGTACACGATTTTAAAGATGCAATACCAATATATAAAGAAAAATCAAAAAATATAAACCAAAAAAGATTCATTAGAGAAAGTTTATGACAGTGAAAAAATACACAAAGTCATACACTAAAATTAAATGCTTCCAGCATGATACCACTTAAAAAAAGAGCTAAAAAAGGCAAATAAAGAATAGGAACAAAATCAATCTTCACTAAACCAAAATATCACCATAGAAGCATAATAGAAACAGTGATATCGGTTACAAAAAGAATGTTTGGAGATAAAAACCAAAGTCGAAATGATCAACTAAGAAATAAAGAAAACAAGCTAAAAAAACATATACTATGACATATACCGCTACATAAAAGCATTTAATATAAAAAAAAAATTCAAATATGATTTCTACAGAGCCTAAAATTCAAATCTCAAGATCTTCTACAAGTTTAAAATATTCTCAAACATGTCTTCGATAACAAAATCTTTGACTATTACCGAAGATAATTTAAAGAAGTTTACTTCTCGTTTATTGCGAAATGAATTTAGGAAAACTTGTTTTCCATGTTATCAAAGATAATCTATCAAATTTTCAATTTGCTAACAAGATAAAATCTTGCCTTTGTCATGTTTAGAAGAATTTATTCCTCGTTTCTAAATTTAAAACTAAAATTTTTTAAATTATATACATGAAAGTTAAGTTTACAAGTTTTGAACGTTATAAAATATTTTTAATTTTTTTATAGTCATATTTGCAATGTTTATCAATCTATAAAATATCAATATCCAATATAATCTATTTAAATTTAATTTAGAGAATTTTCATAAAAAATAATTAAATTAATAATCGATAAACGTTACAATGATCACTATAAAATAACGATTTAATATTAGTTTATTTTAGAGACTGTAAAATTTTGTGGAGTTTTTTCAATTTTTCACATTTTCTTTATAAGTAAATGCTGATTTTTATGAAAAATTCCACACTTTTTTACACCCTCTTATTTTATTAAATAAATATTATATTTATAAATATTTTATTAAAATAGCTATTTTAATTTATAAAATATTATAATGATTTTGGTAAAGTTTGTCAATTATAAAATATCAATATCCAATATAATCTATTTAAATTTAATTTAGAGAATTTTTATAAGAAATAATTAGATTAATAATTGATAAACATT